>NZ_JBEYVJ010000223.1:0-11999 GCF_040643935.1 Kitasatospora sp. NPDC047058
GTCGTCGGCCCCGCCACCGGTACCATGCTGATGTAAATTATCAACCGGGACTCGAAGCGAGCCCCTCCCGGGGCGGGGCCGCCCCGGAAGGGGCCGGGGGTGCCGGTGCCTCAGCGCGGGTGCGGGTGGTGGTGCTCCGCGGCGGCCTCGGCGGCGATGACGGCGGCCTGGAGGCGGCGTTCGACGCCGAGCTTGGCGAGCAGGCGCGAGACGTGGTTCTTCACCGTCTTCTCGGCCAGGTAGAGCTCCTCGCCGATCTGCCGGTTCGTCTTGCCCTCGCCCACCAGGGCCAGGATCTCCCGCTCCCGGGGCGTGAGCGCGGCGAGCGCGGCGTCGGTGGCGCTCTCCTCGTGGTGGCGCAGGCTCTCCATCAGCTGGCGGGTCGTCGCCGGATCGAGCATGGACTGGCCCGAGGCCACCGTGCGCACCGCGCTGACCAGGTCGGCGCCCTTGACCTGCTTCAGCACGTACCCGGCCGCGCCCGCCATGATCGCGTCCAGCAGGGCGTCGTCGTCGTCGAAGGAGGTCAGCATCAGACAGGCCAGGCCGGGCATCCGGTCGCGCAGCTCCCGGCAGACGGTCACCCCGTCGCCGTCCGGCAGCCGCACGTCGAGCACGGCCACGTCCGGGCGCAGCGCCGGCACCCGGGCGAGGGCCTGCGCACAGGTGCCGGCCTCCCCGACGACCACGATGTCCGGCTCGGCCTCCAGCAGGTCGCGGACGCCCCGCCGGACCACCTCGTGGTCGTCCAGCAGGAACACCCGTACCGGTCCGTCCGACGCGGCGGGCTGGGGTGTGTCCATGACCTGCTCCCTCGGTGTTCACGGACCGCGTGTTCACGGACCGCGTGCGCAGGGACCCGGTGCCCATGGACGGGGTGTCCGTGCGCGGGCCGGGTGCGCGGGCGGCGGCACCACCGATTCTGCGCCGCCGCGCCGCACGCCGCACGGGCGTCTCATCCGAGGATCTTGGCCTTGGCGCGCTCGTACTCCGCGTCCGTGAGCTTGCCGCTGTTGTGCAGCTCGGCGAGCGTGGCCAGGCCGTCGGCCGCGGTCGGGGCGGAGGGGCCGGTGGCGGCGGCGTCGCGCACGTAGGAGCGGAACTCCGCGTCACGCTGCTTCGCCTCGGTCATTTCGCGCTGTCCCATGCCCTTGCCGCGGGCGATCAGGTAGACGAAGACCCCGAGGAAGGGCAGGAAGACGACGAAGACGGCCCATCCTGCCTTGGCCCAGCCGCTCAGGGCATCGTCCCTGAAGAGGTCGGCGAGGATCCGGAAGAGCAGCATGAACCAGAGGATCCAGAGGAAGATCAGGCAGGTGGTCCAGAAGATGTTGAGCACGGGGTAGTCGGCTGCGAGGTTCACCGAAGTGTGCATGGCCGTCTCCTTTGCTTTCGGGTGGAGGGGGCTGTGGGTTCTGTGCGGTGTGCGGTGTCCGGTCGGCGGACCGGCGCCCGGTCACGGCGGCGTGTCGCTGCGCTCCGGCGGCACGTCGGCCGGCCTGCCGACCCGGCCGGTGGCCGCGATCAGCGCCAGGACGGCGAGCACCGCGAGGAGGATCAGGACGAGCAACAGCACGGTCAGGACCGTGGGGTGGTTCCAGAGGGCGAAGACCAGGGCCAGGATCAGGACCGCGGCGAGGATGAGCCAGCGGCGGTGGGCCTGGGTCCAGGTGCCGACCCGGCCGGTGTGCACCCCGTGCGAGTCGCCCCAGCGGGCGGCGGAGTCGGCCATGTGGTCCGCCCCGCCCTGGACGGCGCGCGGGAAGCGTCCGGCGCCGGAGAGGTAGGCACCGAGCGCCACCACGATGCCCAGCACGATCCCGGTGCGCAAGCTGATCCGCAGGAAGTGCAGCAGCGTGTCGAAGATCGCGGCCGCGGCCGCCTCGGACTGCACTTCGGCCGGCAGGTGGTCGAGGTAGTAGTGGCGGGCGATGACCAGGGCGATCGCCACGACCAGGCAGCCGGCGGCGGCGCCGAGGGCCGTGGTCACCAGGGCCCGCCGTCTGCGCCGGGCCAGCAGCACGCCGGCCAGGCCGAGGAGCACGGTGATGACGGGCAGCCAGTTGCCGATGACGTCCAGGGCGTGCGCGGCACCGCGGATCTTCTGCAGCTTGTCCGACTTGAACAGCACCAGCTGCTTGTTCACCTCGGGGATCTTGTCCGCCGGGGAGACGCCCGCGGCCACCAGCTCGTCCTTCAGCTTGTCGACGGCCACCCCGACGTTGAGGGTCACCGTCCCGCCGGAGACGTCGACCGCGCCCTTGCCGTGGCCGGTGAGCACCTGGACCACGGCCTGGTGGGCGGCGCGGTTCGCCTCGGTCCACGTGTTCGCGAAGGCCTCGCTGTGCACGACCCTGGTCGCGACCTTGTTGACCACCTGGTCCACCGCGTCGTCGAGCTTGGGCCCGAGGGACTTGACCGCCGCGGCGGCCTTCGGCGGCAGGCCCTGGGACTCCAGCCAGGCGGCCACCTCCGAGGTGACCTCGTTGCCGTCCACCTTGACGTCCACCGCGTGGGTGATCCGGTTGACGGCGGCGTCCTGGATCGCGGGATTGGTCGCCAGCGGGGACATCGTGGCGACGTACTGGTCGGTGTCCAGCGCGATGTCGTGCACCCAGACAGTGAGCAGGGAGACCGGCACGAGGATGCAGGTCAGCGTGATCAGCACCGCCGAGACGGTGCTCATGACGATCCGCCCGGCCCGCGAGGGACGCTTGGTCCCGGCGGACGGCCTGCTGCCCTGCGGCCCGTCGCCCGGAGGCCCGCCGCCCGGGGGCCCGCCTGCCGGAGGTCCGCCGCTCGGAGGCCCGCCTGCCGGGGGCCCGCCTGCCGGGGGCCCGCCTGCCGGAGGTCCGCCGCTCGGGGGCGCGCCTGCCGGGGGCCCGCCGCTCGGAGGCCCGCCTGCCGGAGGTCCGCCCTCCGGCGGCCCGTTCTCCGGCGGATCGGGCGGAGGAGGCGCGGGTGGCCCGTTCATCAGCTCTCCCAGCACTCGGTGCGCGGCCGTAGCGCCGCTGACCACCATTCCCACGCGCGACACGCTTCCCGGCACCCCGGGATGGGCTGTCCGGGCGACAGAGGCGGGCCCGGCGACGCACGCGGCCGCCTCACCGCCTCACCCGCACCCGAAACCGCTTACTCCGCCCTCCGTCGCCCGGACGGTGGCAGAGTTACCCCCATGTGCGGCCGATTCGTCTCCACCACGACACCCCAAGACCTCGTACAGCTGCTCGGGGTGACCAGTTGGACCCCGGTCGAGACCCTCGCCCCGAGCTGGAACGTGGCGCCCACCGACCCGGTGTGGTCGGTGCTGGAGCGGGTGGACCACGAGACCGGCGAGCTCACCCGCCGGCTGCGCCCGCTCCGCTGGGGGCTCGTCCCCTCCTGGGCGAAGGACCCGAACGGCGGGGCCCGGATGATCAACGCCCGAGCCGAGACGGTGCACCAGAAGCCCGCGTTCCGCTCAGCGTTCGCCAAGCGCCGCTGCGTCCTCCCCGCGGACGGCTACTACGAGTGGGTCCCGGTGCCCGCCGGGGACGGCCGCAAGGCGTACAAGCAGCCGTACTACCTGCACCCGCGCTCGGGCGGGCCGCTGGTGATGGCCGGGCTGTACGAGTTCTGGCGCGACGGCTCCGTCCCCGAGGACGACCCGGCGGCGTGGCTGGCGACAGCCACCGTGATCACCACCGACGCGACCGACGCCGCGGGGCGGGTCCATGACCGGATGCCGCTCACCATCGCCCCGGACGACCTGGACGCCTGGCTCGACCCCGAGCACACCGACCCGGCCGGGCTGCGGCGGCTGCTGCACACCCCGGGCGGCGACGAGTTCGCGGTGCGGCCGGTCTCCACCGCCGTGAACAGCGTCCGCAACAACGGCGCCGCCCTGCTGGACGCCGTACCGGACCCGCTCGGCCACGGCGACGAGGCGCGCGGCTGACCGGACGGCCCGGCTGACCAGGTAGCGCCGCTTGCCAGGTGGCCCGGGCGACCGCCCGGCCCGGCCGACCGGCTGGCCCGGTGGGGGCGCGGCCGTCACGATGAAGGGAACGCCGCTGTTCCGGCCGTGTTCCGGCAGCGCGTCGGCCTTTGCCCGGGGCCCGGCACGCCGGGGCGCCGGGGCCGGGTGCGCGGGGAGCGCGGCCTGCGGCCTGCGGAGAGGACGCCCGATGGACATCACGTGGGACCTGCTGGTCACGGGACCGGCCGATGCGCGGCAGACCGCGCTGCTGCTCCCCGGCGGGCTCACCGCCGCCCGGTCGTACGACGAGCTGATGGCGGAGCCCGCGCTCGCCGGCACCAGGCTGGTCGCCGCGACGCTGCCCGGGCACGCCGGGACGGCACCGCCGGAGGACTTCACGATCGCCACGCTGGCCCGGCACACCGCCCGGCTGGTCGACGAGCAGTCCTGCGACGTGGTGGTGGGGTTCAGCATGGGCGCCACCGTCGCGCTCGACATGGTCGCGACCGGTGCGTTCACCGGTCCGGCCGTGCTGCTGGGCATCAGCATGTCGCCCACGGACGAGCCCGCGTTCTTCCGCGCCGTCTGCCGGCTCGGCGACGTCCTCGGCTCGCTCCCCTCGGCCGCCCTGCTGAAGCTCATGGGCCCGTTCTCCCGCGGCATGCAGGTGCCGCCCGAGCGGCGGGCCGAGCTGCTCGCCGACCTGCGGCGCAACGATCCGCACGTGGTGCGCGGCATCCTCCACGGCTACCTGTCCTACCTCAACGAGCCCGGGCAGCCGGCCGAGCGCCTGTGCGCGGCCGGCGTGCCGGTCTGGGTGGTGCACGCCGAGAAGGGCGACGGCGCGCTCACCGCCGACGAGCGGAGCACCCTGGAGGCCTGCCCGCACGCGGCGGTGGTGACGATCCCCGGCACCAGCTTCTTCCTCCCCAACGAGGAGCCGCGGAGGGTCGCGGAGGTCGTGGCCGAGGCGCTGGCGGCCGCGCGGCCCCGCTGAACGGGGCGGGACCCACCGCCGGTGTCAGAGCAGGGCCGCCGGCGCACCGGAGACCCCGGCCGCCCGCTCCGCCGACCCGCCGCGGATGGCGGAGGTGATGGCGGCGGCCCAGTCGGCGGGGTGGTGGTCGCCGATCAGGCCGGCCAGCCGTTCCAGCCGCCGGCGGCGTTCCCCGGGCGGCAGGGTCAGCGCCCGGTCCAGGGTCTCGACCAGGTCGGCGGGCGAGTGCGGGTCGGTGAGCAGCGCGGCACTGCCGAGCTGGTCCGCCGCACCGGCGTGACGGGAGAGCACCAGCACGCCCGACCGGCCGACGGCCCGCTGGGCGGCGATGAACTCCTTCGCGGTCAGATTCATCCCGTCCTGCAGGGAGGTCACCCAGAACACGTCGGCAGCGAGGTAGTGGTCGACCACCTCGGTGAACGGCAGGCTGTGCGGCAGGTACTCGACGGGCTGCCAACCACCCTTCCCCCAGGCCTGGTTGACCTCGGCGATCCGGCGCTCCAGGGCACGCCGGGTGGCGTCGTACGAGGTGATGCCGGGCTCGGGCGGCGGGCAGACCAGGCGGAACCGCAGCCGGCCGCGCAGCCCGGGGCGGCGGGCGAGCAGGGCGGCGACGGCCTCGACCTTCTGCACGGGGGCCTTGGCGTAGTCGAGGCGCTCGACGGAGAGCACCAACGGGCCTGCGGCCACCGCCGTCCGCGCCCCGGTACGCCGTGCCCCGGTACGCCGGCGCCCGCGGGCCCGGGCCAGCGTGGTGATGGCGTCCCGGTCGACGCCGAGCGGATGCACGCCGACGCGCGGCAACGCACCCGGGGTGCCGGCCAGCACCCGCCGGAACTGCTCCGCGAAGGTCTCGGTGTGGAAGCCGGCCCAGTCCAGGCGGCTCAGCGAGGCGCGGACCTCCGGGGCGGTGGGCAGCGCCGCGAAGACGTCCGGCGCGGGGAAGGGCGTGTGGTGGAACAGGCCGATCCGCAGGTCGGGCCGGAGCGGGCGGAGCAGCCCGGGGACGAGCCACAGGTTGTAGTCGTGCAGCCAGACGGTGGCGCCCGGCGCGGCCCGGCCGGCGATGTGGTCGGCGAAGCGGGCGTTCACCTCGCGGTAGCGGATCCAGGTGTCCGGGTCGAAGCGCAGCCGCCGGGGCTGGGACATCAGGACCGGCCAGAGCGTCTCCTTGCAGGCGCGGTGGAAGTAGGCGGTCCACTCGGCGGGGCTCAGCCGGACGAAGGAGAGCGGCAGGCCGGTGTCGTGCCCCTCCAGACCGGCCGGCCGCGCGTGCGGGCCGAGCACGGCGGCGGTGGCCCAGAGGGCCTGCGGGTTGGCGGTGAGCAGGCTGCGCAGGGTGGGCAGGATGCCGTTGGGGCTCGCGGGCGGCTGCCAGCCACCGGGGCCCGGCTGAACGGGCGGCCGGTGGTAGCCGACCACCAGCGGGTACTCGCGCTCCACCCAGCCGAGGTCCTGCAGCGCGGTCAGGATGCCGGCGGCGCCGGGCCGGTCGGGCCGGTGCACGGCGGCGTCCTCGGGGACGGCGGCGAGCAGGGCGGGTTCGGCGTTGCCGACGATCACGCCGTGCGCCCCGAGCCCGTACAGCGACAGGTCGTTGAGCGAGTCGCCGGCGACCAGGACCGAATCCATCGGCCAGTGCTGATCGGCGGCGAGGGCCGCCAGCGCACCGCCCTTGCCGGCGCCGGGTGGCAGCACGTCGAAGTAGCGGTCCGCCGAGTACAGCCAGGTGCAGCCCAACGCTTCCACGGCGTCGGTGAGTTCAGGGGTCAGGTGTCCGGGGTCCAGGTGGAACGAGCAGCGGCCGTCCTGGACCACGCCGTGCTGGTACTCCAGCCCGGGGAAGCGGCGTAACGCGGCCCGCACCCGTTCCGCCCCCGGCCAGCCGGCCCGCAGCCGGCGCTGCAGGCCCTCGGCCGGGGTCTGGTCCGTGCCGTCGATCACGCTGGCACCGACGTCGGCGATGATCCAGCGCGGTCTGGGCACCAGCCGGTCCCGCAGGACCTCGCGGACGGAGGACAGCCCGCGGCCGGTCGCGAAGACCACGGTCACCTCGGGGTGCCGGGCGAGTGCGGCGTGCAGCCGGCGGCGGTCGGCGCGGTCACCGCCGAGGAGGGTGCCGTCGAGGTCGGTGACCAGGACGCGGGCGGGGTGCCCCGGCCGGGACGGTACGCTGCCCTCGGCCGGCAGGGTGCTCGTCCGGCCGTTCGCCGCCCGCCCGTTGGCGCCCTGCCCGTTCGTCCCCGGTTCCGCCATGCTGCCGCCCCCTCGCCGCTGGACACGTGGACGTGCGCCCCGACCGGCGGGCCGGGGCGCACGTCGGATCAGGATCATCGGACGCTAACACGAACCCATCACCGAGTGAATTGGGCGTGCCACGGCGGGCGACGGCCGGGATCGCACGCTGCCGGCGCGCTGGTGGTGCGCCTGGCCAGCAGCTGTGCGCCGGGCGCACGGAGGTGCAACGACCGGCGGGCGTACGGTCAGCGGTGCGGTACGCGGGCGAGCCACTCCCGCAGTTCGGCGGCGTCCGGGGCCCGGCTGGAGCCCGGACCGGTGGTGGCCGCGGCACCGCAGGCGACGGCGGCGGCGAGGCAGTCGGGCACCTCCCGTCCGCGCAGCCGGGCGTGCAGGAAGCCGGCGTTGAAGCAGTCCCCCGCGCCGGTGGTGTCCACCACCCCGGCCGGTGCGGCCGCCACGTCGTACCGCTTGCCGTCCCGGACGGCGGAAGCCCCGCCGGCGCCGCGCTTGACGACCACCGTGCGGACGAGCCCGCCCAGCAGGTCCAGCGCCTCGTCGACCTCGCCCGTACCGGTCAGCCGCAGCGCCTCGTCGGCGTTGGGCGCGAACACGTCCACCTGGGCGAGGACTTCGCGCACCGTGGGGGTGTCCAGGGTGCCGGGCACGTCCTGGCAGTCCATGAACACCTCCGTCCCGAGCCGGCGTGCCAGCCGCAGCGCTTCCAGCACCTCGGCGCCGTATCGGAGTTGGGGAAGGAGCAGCACCGCGGGGCGGTGGTCGCGCAGCAGCGCGGCGAGCGGCCGGCCGGTGACCTGGTCCTGATAGCTGACCATGGCCCGGTCGCCGGGGGCCGACAGCGCGACCGTCACGCTGCGCAGCGGACCGGGGTGATGGCGGAAGGCGGTCTCGTCCAGCCCCTCCGCCCGGGCCGCGGCCAGGACCTGGCCGCTGAACAGGTCGGTCCCGAAGTCGGTGGACCAGACGACGTCGTGGCCCAGCCGGTGCAACGCCATCGCCGGGGTGTAGGCGCCGCCGGGCAGCAGGTCGAGCGCCCCCGCGAACACCTCCGCTCCGGGGCGGACCGGACCGCCCAGCTCGCGGAAGACCAGGTCGGCGAAGTACGCGCCCACCACCAGCACCTCCCGGCCCCGCACCGCTCCCCGCCCGTTCCCGCTCGCCGCGCCACCGTCAGCCATCCGCCCGCCACCCTCCCGCCGTCGACCGTCCACCACTGATCCCCCCTCCCCGGACCGGCGGCGTCCGAAGCACCGCCGGCCGGTTCACGACGGGACTGCGGCGCTCGATGAGGACGACGTCGGGCCACGCGCCGTGGTGGCGGCCGAGCCGCTCGCGGGTGCCGCTCGCCCGGAAGCCGGCCTTCGCGTGCACGGCGGGGCTCGCGGTGTTCTCGGCGAAGCCCCGGACTGCGCGCGCCGTACCGGTCTAGGGTCGGCGGCGCAGGGCGTGCCGGTCCGCCCAGGCCGCGATCGCCCCGGCGAGCAGGGCGGGCTGGTCCTCCGGTGTGTGGTGGCCGGCGACGGCCGCGAGGCGCTCGGTCTCCAGCCCGGCGATGTTCGCCTCGCACCACGCGACGATGCCCTCGTGCATCATCGCCCCCGGCCCCGGCCCGAAGGTGATCAGGAGCTTGGGCACCTCGGGGCTGGCCGCCAGCCACCGGTCGTACGCCTCGATCCGGGCGACGACCTTGGCGGGTTCACCGCCCAGCGGCATCGAGCGGGGCCACTGCAGCAGCGGCCGCCGGCTCTCCCGGGTCGGGTAGGGGCTGCGGTAGACGTCGAGGTCGGTGGGGTCGAGCGCGGTGGCGACGGTGCCCGGCAGGGCCTGCTCGATGAAGGCGTTGTCGTCGAGGATCATCGCCTCGCCGATGCCGTCCGTCTTGATCGCCCGGAACAGCTCCCGGCCGCCTTCCGGGAACTCCTCCCAGGTCATCGGCTTGACGATGGTCTCGGTGAAGGCGATGCCGCGCACCCGGCCGGGGTGGCGGGCGGCCCAGTCGAAGGCCAGGGCTCCGCCCCAGTCGTGGCCGACCAGGATCACGTCCCGGAGGTCGAGCGCGTCGAACCAGGCGTCCAGGTAGCGGGCGTG
Source organism: Kitasatospora sp. NPDC047058 (assembly GCF_040643935.1). Classification (NCBI taxonomy): domain Bacteria; kingdom Bacillati; phylum Actinomycetota; class Actinomycetes; order Kitasatosporales; family Streptomycetaceae; genus Kitasatospora; species Kitasatospora sp. NPDC047058. The sequence continues at coordinate 9,303 of NZ_JBEYVJ010000223.1, forward strand.
GTCGGCGAAGTCGTAGCCGATGGCGGGTTTGCCCGACTCGCCCATGCCGATGAGGTCGGGGGCGAGCAGCCGCCCCTCGCCGACGGCGGGCATGACGTGCCGCCAGAGGTGGGACCAGGTCGGGTTGCCGTGGAGGAAGACGACCGGCGTCCCGGTGCCGGACTCCCGGTGGTGGATGGTCGAACCGAGGAGGTGCTGAACGGCCATGGTGGTGCTGTCCTTTCTCGACGGGTCTGTGCGGGCGGGTTCGTTCAGCGGAAGGCGGCGGCGTTGCGGGCGGCCCAGGCGGCGAAGGTGCCCGGGGCCCGGCCGAGGACGTGTTCGACGTCGGGGCTCACCTGCTGCTCCTCCGCGGTCGGTGCGCCCAGGATGGCCAGGGTGCCCTCGACCACGGGAAGTGGCATGAAGGCGGCCAGCTGCTCGTGCGCCTGCGCGCGGGTCTGCTCGGTGAACCGGACGGGTTCGCCGAGCGCGGCCGCGATCGCCGCGGCCCGCTCGCGCGGGGTGGTGGGGGCGGGGCCGGTCAGGGTGTAGGTGGCGCCGGTGTGGGTGTCCCCGCGCAGGGCGGCGGCGGCGACCGCGGCCACGTCCTCGGGGTCGACGAAGGGCAGGCCGACGTCTCCGAACGGCGCCTCGGCGGCGCGGCGGGCGCGGACCGACTCGGCCCAGGCGAAGGCGTTGGTGGCCATCCCGCCCGAGCGCAGCACCGTCCAGTCGAGTCCGGACGCGCGGACGGCCGCCTCGAACCGGACCGGGTGCCGGTACACGTCCGGGCGGGTTCCGGCGCCCTGCGAGGAGAGCAGCACCACCCGGCGGACGCCGGCCCGCTTCGCCTCGTCCAGGATGCCGTCCGGGTCCTCCCCCGCCACCAGCAGGAACAGGACGTCGGCCCCTTCGAACGCGGCCCGCAGCCCGGCCGGTTCGGCCAGGTCGGCGGTCACGGCGCGGACGCCCGGCGGCACGTCGGCGTCGGTGATGCGCCGGGCCACGGCCGTCACCGGGACCCCTGCGTCGGTGAGCAGCCGGACCAGCGCCCGCCCCACGTTCCCGGTCGCACCCGTCACCACGATCACGTCGATCTCCCCTGTCGAAGTTGCGAGTAAGTCAGCTGGCTGACTAACTTCGTCGAGCCGAAACCGTAGCAGCCCGATCGCCGCCGGTCTACAGTTAGTCGGGTGACTGACTCAATCGATTCCCGCCCGGGCACAGCGGAGGCCACGGCTGTGGAGGCCGGGGCCGCGGAGGCCGCTGAAACCCCGAATGCCGCCAGGGCCGCTAGGAGCGCCAAAGCCGCGAAGACGGCCGACAAGCGCCGCCGGCTCACCGCCGCGGCCGCGCAGGTCCTGCACGAGCAGGGCGTCGAGCGGACCACCATCGCCGACATCGCCCGCGCCGCCGACGTGCCGACCGGCAACGTGTACTACTACTTCAAGACCAAGGACGACCTGGTCAGGGCCGCTCTCACCGAGCACACCGGCTACCTGGAGGCCCTCACCGCCGAACTCGACCGGCTCCCCGAGCCGCGCGAGCGCCTCAAGGGCCTGGTGGCCGCCTGGGTCCGCCAGCGGGACACCGCCGCCCGCTACGGCTGCCCCACCGGTACGCTCGCCGTCGAGCTCGACAAGCGCGACGACGGCGGCCTCGACGAGGCGGTGGGCCTGGTCATCCGCCGGCTGCTGCAGTGGGTCGAGGAGCAGTACCGGCAGCTGGGCGCGGCCGACCCCGGTGGCCTCGCGGTCGCCCTGGTCGGCGCCTACCAGGGCATGTCCCTGCTCTCCAACGCCCTGCGCGACCCCGGGATCATGACCCGCGAGGGCGCCCGGCTGACGGCGTGGATCGACGCCACGGTCTGACCCGCCCGGCTCCGGACGGGCCGCCGCCGGCCCCGCCCCGCCCCCTAAAGCGCGACCAGGCGGGCGGCGGCCGCGTCCAGCAGCAACTCCAGGGCGAACGGGTAGCCGCTGCCGCGCATGTCGGCCGCCAGCAGGCGGGCCGTCGCCGCGATGTTCGGGTGGGTGGCGGCGGGCAGCCTCGCGTAGTTCGCCTGCCAGACCGCCAGATCGGCCGCCTGTGCCGCGGGCGGCAGCGCCAGCGCGGCCGCGTCCTGGGCGGCGAAGGCGAGCGCCTGGTCCACGAAGGCGTGGTAGATCCGGACCGCCTCCGCGTCCGGGAAGCCCGCCCGGCGCAGCACACCGAGGATCGCCTCCACGGCCCGGGCCTCGTTCTCCCGGCCGGTCGTGCGGTGGGCGGCCAGCATGGCCGCCTGGGGGTGCGCCTGGTACGCGGCGTGGATGCGCAGCCCGATCGCGCGCAGGTCGGCCTGCCAGTCGCCGGTGGCCTGCCAGCCGTACTGGGCGCGTCCGATCAGCTCGTCGGCGACGGCCAGCAGCAGGTCGTCGGTGTTGTGGAAGTAGCGGTAGAGGGAGCTGGGGTCGGCGCCGAGTGCGGCGCCGAGCCGGCGCACCGAGAGGGCTCCCGCGCCGTGGCGGCCGATCAGCTGCAGGGCCGTCTCCACGATGACCTGCTCGGAGAGCACCGTGCCCTGCTTGGTCGGTCTCCTGCGCCGCCGCTGGGACTCCGGTATCACGCGTTCGCTCATGCCGCGGAGCCTACGACAACGGCATTGTCCTTTGAAGGGTCCGGGTGGCGGCGGTTTCCGTCGCCGGCCGCCGGCGATGCCTCCGGGGAAGGCACGGC
>NZ_JBEYVJ010000224.1:0-11984 GCF_040643935.1 Kitasatospora sp. NPDC047058
GCCAGCTCCTCCTTGGTGCCCATGGTCGAGCCGACCACCTTGAGCTCCAGGAAGAAGATCCGGTTCAGCTCGGCGGCCTTCGGGCTCGCGCCGGCCTTGTCCTCGCCCGCCGCCAGCAGCCAGACCTCGCGGGCCGCCCGGATCGCCGGGAGGGTGAGCGAGATCCGGGTCGGCGGGGGCTTCGGCGCGCCGCGCACGCCGGTCACCGTCAGCTCGGTCTCGCGGACGCCCGGGTGCTCGGGGAAGAGCGAGGCGACGTGGGTGTCCGGGCCGACGCCGAGCAGCAGCACGTCGAAGGCGGGCACCCCGACCCGGTCGCCCGGCCCGGCCGCCTTCGCCAGCTCCTCGGCGTAGCGGGCCGCGGCGGCCTCCACGTCCGAGCCGTCCACGCCGTCCGAGGCGGGCATCTCGTGCACCCGCGCCGGGTCGAGCGGAACGGCGTCGAGCAGCTCCGCCCGGGCCTGGACGGCGTTGCGCTCCGGGTCGGCGGACGGCACGAAGCGCTCGTCGCCCCACCAGAGGTCCAGCCGGGTCCAGTCGACCGCGTCCCGGGCCGGGGAGGCGGCGATGGCGGCCAGCAGCGCGTTGCCGTTGCGCCCGCCGGTGAGCACCACCGAGGCGGTGCCGCGGGCGGCCTGGGCGTCCACGATCCGGGTGATCAGCCGGGCCGCGGCCGCCTGGGCCATCAGCTCCTTGTCCCGGTGGACGACCAGCTGCGGGGTGGACGCGGTCATGCGCGCTCCTCGCCGTGCCCGGTCACGAGTCCGCCTTCTTGCCGCGCTTGGCGGCCGCCTTGGCCGGGGCCTTGTCGGCGGCGGCCTTCTCGGCGGGCGCCTCCTCGGCGTGAGCCTCTTCGGCCACCGACTGGGCCGCGTTCGCGGCCGCCACCGTCTCGGCGTTGACCGCCTCGCGCAGCCGGTCGACCGGCGTGCGGACGGCCGAGGCGTAGATGTCGTCCGGGTCGAGCCGGCGCAGCTCCTCGGCGATCAGCTCGGAGGTCTCGCGGCGCTTGAGCGCCACCTGGCGGTCCGGCGAGCCGGGCATGGAGAGCGTGCCCATCAGGCCGTCCGGGCGGTCCAGGGTGATGTCCCCGTCCTTGGTGCGCAGGTGCACCGCGGTGATGCCGGGGCCGCCGGTGACGACCCGCTCGACCGGCACGTGCAGCCGGTTGTGCAGCCAGAGGCCGAGCAGCTCGACGCTGGGGTTGTACGACTCGCCCTCGACCGCCGCGGAGGTGATCGTGGACGGCCGCTGGTCCAGCGCGGCGGCCAGCATCGAGCGCCAGCCGGTGATCCGGGTCCAGGCCAGGTCGGTGTCGCCCGGGGTGTAGCTCTGGGCCCGCTGGGCGAGCTGGCCGACCGGGGACTCGGCGGTGACGGCGTCGGTGATCCGGCGCTGGGCGATGGCGCCCAGCGGGTCCTGGGCCGGGTGCAGCGGTGCGTTCTCCGGCCACCAGACCACCACCGGGGCGTCCGGCAGCAGCAGCGGCAGGACGACCGACTGGGCGTGGGAGGCGAGCTCGCCGTGCATGCGCAGGACGACCGTCTCGCCGGGGCCCGCGTCGCTCCCGACCAGGATCTCGGCGTCCAGGCGGGTCTCGGCGCGGGCCCGGGGCGAGCGCCCGGCGCGCTTGATGACCGCCAGGATGCGCGAGGGGTGTTCGCGGGAGGCGTCGTTGGCGGCCTTGAGGGCGTCGTACGCGCTGCCCTCGTCGGTCACGATCACCAGGGTGAGCACCATGCCGGCGGCGGTGGAGCCGCCGGCCCGGCGGGTCTCCATCAGGGCCGCGTTGATCTTGCTCGCGGTCGTGTTGGTGAGGTCGGTCTTCATGGCCGGCGCCAGCTCCTGCCGTCTCGTGCGAGCATCTCGTCCGCCTCGGCCGGGCCCCAGGTGCCGGCCGGGTACTGGGCGGGCTTGCCGTGGGTGTCCCAGTACCTCTCGATCGGGTCGAGGATCTGCCAGGACAGCTCGACCTCCTGGTGGCGCGGGAACAGGTTGGCGTCGCCGAGCAGCACGTCGAGGATGAGCCGCTCGTACGCCTCGGGGCTGGACTCGGTGAAGGACTCGCCGTAGGCGAAGTCCATCGTGACGTCCCGGACCTCGAAGGAGGTGCCGGGCACCTTGGAGCCGAACCGCACCGTCACGCCCTCGTCCGGCTGGACCCGGATGACCAGGGCGTTCTGCCCCAGCTCCTCGGTCGCGTAGGAGTCGAACGGCAGGTACGGGGCGCGCTGGAAGACCACCGCGATCTCGGTGACCCGGCGGCCGAGCCGCTTGCCGGTGCGCAGGTAGAACGGCACGCCCGCCCAGCGGCGGTTGTTGATCTCCAGCTTGATGGCCGCGTAGGTGTCGGTCTTGGAGTCCGGGTTGATGCCGTCCTCGTCCAGGTAGCCGACCACCTCCTCGCCGCCCTGCCAGCCGGACGCGTACTGGCCGCGCACGGTGTGCCGGCCGAGGTCGGCCGGGAGCTTGACGGCGCTGAGCACCTTGAGCTTCTCGGCCACCAGCGCCTTGGGGTGGAAGGACGCCGGCTCCTCGATGGCGGTGAGCGCCATCAGCTGCAGCAGGTGGTTCTGGATGACGTCGCGGGCGGAGCCGATGCCGTCGTAGTAGCCGGCCCGGCCGCCGATGCCGATGTCCTCGGCCATGGTGATCTGCACGTGGTCGACGTACGACCGGTTCCAGATCGGCTCGAACATCTGGTTGGCGAACCGCAGCGCCAGGATGTTCTGGACCGTCTCCTTGCCCAGGTAGTGGTCGATCCGGAAGACCTCGTCCCGGGGGAAGACCTCGTGGACGACCTTGTTGAGCTCCTGGGCGCTCTCCAGGTTGTGGCCGAACGGCTTCTCGATGACGGCGCGCCGCCAGGAGCCCTCCGGCGGGTCGGCCAGGCCGTGCTTCTTGAGCTGCTGGACGACGGTGGGGAAGAACTTCGGCGGGACGGACAGGTAGAAGGCGAAGTTGCCGCCGGTGCCCTGCGCCTTGTCGAGCTCCTGGATGGTCTCGCGGAGCTTGTCGAAGGCGTCGTCGTCGTCGAAGGTGCCCTGGATGAAGCGCATGCCCTTGGCGAGCTGCTGCCAGACCTCCTCCCGGAACGGCGTCCGGGCGTGCTCCTTGACCGCGTCGTGGACCTCCTTGGCGAAGTCCTCGTCCTCCCACTCGCGGCGGGCGAAGCCGACGAGCGAGAAGCCCGGCGGCAGCAGGCCGCGGTTGGCCAGGTCGTAGATGGCCGGCATCAGCTTCTTGCGGGACAGGTCGCCGGTGACCCCGAAGATGACCAGACCGGACGGCCCCGCGATGCGCGGGAGCCGCCGGTCGGCCGGGTCACGAAGCGGGTTGACGGGCGCCGGCGGGGGATCGCCCGCGTCCGATTCGGCCGTCAACTCGGGGAAATCAGTGCTCACTTGATGTGCTCCGCTTTCGTGCGCTGGCTGTGTGAGCAGGGAGTCACTTCTCGTCGGCGTGCGCGCTGAGCGAGGCGGTGACGGTGTCGAGCAGCTCGTTCCAGGACTGCTCGAACTTCTCCACGCCCTCGTCCTCGAGGACCTGCACGACGTCGTCGTAGTCCACGCCCGCGGCGGCGATCGCGTCCATCACGGCCTTGGCGTCGGCGTAGTTGGGGACGATCGTGCCGCCGGTGACCACACCGTGGTCGGCGGTGGCGTCGAGGGTGCCCTCGGGCATGGTGTTGACGGTGCCGGGGGCGACCAGCTCGGTGACGTACAGGGTGTCCGGCAGGGCCGGGTCCTTGACACCGGTGGAGGCCCAGAGCGGGCGCTGCGGCTTGGCGCCGGCGGCCTCCAGGGCCTTCCAGCGGTCGCTGCCCGCGGTCTTGCCGTCGACCGTGCCGAAGACCTCCTCGTACGCCTGGTAGGCGAGGCGGGCGTTGGCGAGGGCGGCCTTGGAGCGCAGGTCCTTGGCGTCGCCGCCGATCTTGTCCAGGCGCTTGTCGATCTCGGTGTCCACGCGGGAGACGAAGAAGGAGGCGACCGACTCGATCTGGGAGAGGTCCAGGCCCTTGGCCTTGGCGGCCTCCAGACCGCTCAGGTAGGCGTCCATGACGGCCTTGTAGCGGTCGAGCGAGAAGATCAGCGTGACGTTGACGCTGATGCCCTTGCCGATGACCTCGCTGATCGCGGGCAGGCCGGCCTTGGTGGCGGGGATCTTGATGAAGACGTTCGGGCGGTCGACCAGCCACCACAGCTGCTTGGCCTCGGCCACGGTCGGCGCGGTCTGGTGGGCCAGCCGCGGGTCGACCTCGATGGAGACCCGGCCGTCGCGGCCGTTCGACGCGTCGTAGACCGGGCGCAGCACGTCGGCCGCGTCGCGCACGTCCGAGGTGGTGATCATGCGGACGGCCTCGTCGGTGGTGACCTTGCGGACGGCGAGGTCGCGCAGCTGGCCCTCGTAGGCGCCGTTGCCGCCGATGGCCTTCTGGAAGATGGTCGGGTTGGTGGTGACGCCCACCACGTGCTTGTTCTGCACCAGCTCGGCCAGGTTGCCGGAGTTCAGCCGCTCACGGCTGAGGTCGTCCAGCCAGATCGCCACGCCTTCGTCGCTGAGGCGCTTCAGTGCGTCAGTCATGGTGCTCAGTCCTTTTTTCTTCTGTCTTCGTGGGGTCGTCAGAGGGGCCGGGCCTCGACGTGCGGGTCGGGGCCCGGCCCAAGGGGGCTAGCGGTTGACGGCTTCGAGGGAGCGCAGGGCGTTGTGGGCCTCGGCGACGACGCGCTCGGCGGTCAGGCCGAACTCCTCGAACAGCACCTTGTAGTCGGCGGAGGCGCCGAAGTGCTCCAGCGAGACGATCCGGCCGTGGTCGCCGACCAGCTCGCGCCAGCCCTGGGCGATGCCGGCCTCGACCGAGACGCGGGCCTTGACCGACGGCGGCAGCACGCTGTCGCGGTAGGCCTGGTCCTGCTCCTGGAACCACTCGAAGGACGGCAGCGAGACCACGCGGGTGGCGACGCCCTCGGCCTCCAGGACCTCGCGGGCCTTGACGGCCAGCTGGACCTCGGAGCCGGTGCCGAGCAGGATCACCTGCGGGTTGCCGTCGGAGGCCTCGGCCAGGATGTAGCCGCCCTTCGCGGTGCCCTCGGCGGAGCCGTAGACCTCGCGGTCGAAGGTCGGGACGTTCTGGCGGGTGAGCGCCAGGCCGACCGGGCCGGGGTGGGTGGTCTGCCGCTCGACGACGGTGCGCCAGGCGACGGCCGTCTCGTTGGCGTCGGCCGGGCGGACCATGGCCAGGCCCGGGATGGCGCGCAGCGAGGCCAGGTGCTCGACCGGCTGATGGGTCGGGCCGTCCTCGCCGAGGCCGATCGAGTCGTGCGTCCAGACGTAGGTGACCGGCAGCTTCATCAGCGCGGCCAGGCGGACGGCCGGGCGCATGTAGTCGGCGAAGACCAGGAAGGTGCCGCCGAAGACGCGGGTGCGGCCGTGCAGCGCGATGCCGTTCATGGTGGAGCCCATGGCGTGCTCGCGGATGCCGAAGTGGATCGTCCGGCCGTAGGGGCTGGCGGTCTTCAGCGGGTTGCCCTCGGGGAGGAAGGAGCTCTCCTCGTCGATGGTGGTGAGGTTGGACTCCGCGAGGTCGGCCGAGCCGCCCCACAGCTCCGGGATCACCGCGCCGATCGCCTTGAGGGTCTCGCCGGAGGCCTTGCGGGTGGCGACGTCCTTGCCGGCCTCGAAGACCGGGACGGTCTTCTTCCAGCCCTCGGGCAGCTCGCCGGCCTGGATCCGGTCGAACTCGGCGGCGCGGTGCGGGTTGGCGGCGCGCCAGGCGTCGAAGGACTGCAGCCACTGGTCGCGGGCGGCCTTGCCGCGCTTGATGACCAGGCGGGCGTGCTCGATCACCTTGTCGCTGACCTCGAAGGTCTTCTCCGGGTCGAAGCCCAGGACCTTCTTGGTGGCGGCGATCTCGGCGGCGCCGAGCGCGGAGCCGTGGGCCTTGGCGGTGTTCTGGGCGTCCGGGGCCGGCCAGGCGATGATCGTGCGCATAGCGATCATCGACGGGCGGGAGGTCTCGGCCTTGGCGGCGGCCAGCGCGTCGGCCAGGGCGGCCACGTCGATGTCGCCGTTGGACTTCGGGGCGACCCGCTGGACGTGCCAGCCGTACGCCTCGTAACGCTTGAGGACGTCCTCGGAGAAGGCGGTCTCGGTGTCGCCCTCGATCGAGATGTGGTTGTCGTCGTAGAGGGCGACCAGGTTGCCCAGCTTTTGGTGGCCGGCCAGCGAGGAGGCCTCGGCGGAGATGCCCTCCTCCAGGTCGCCGTCGGAGACGATGGCCCAGATGGTGTGGTCGAACGGCGACTCGCCGGCCGGGGCGTCCGGGTCGAACAGGCCGCGCTCGTAGCGGGCGGCCATCGCCATGCCCACGGCGTTGGCGATGCCCTGGCCGAGCGGGCCGGTGGTGGTCTCGACACCCGCGGTGTGACCGTGCTCGGGGTGGCCGGGGGTGCGGCTGCCGGCGACCCGGAAGGCCTTGAGGTCGTCCAGCTCCAGGCCGTAGCCGGAGAGGTACAGCTGGGTGTAAAGGGTCAGGCTGGTGTGCCCGGGGGAGAGGACGAAACGGTCCCGGCCCACCCAGGCCGGGTCGGTCGGGTCGTGGCGCAGGAAGCGCTGGAAGATCAGGTACGCAGCCGGGGCCAGCGACATGGCCGTCCCGGGGTGTCCGTTGCCGACCTTCTGGACCGCGTCCATGGCCAGGACACGGGCCGTGTCGACAGTCCGCTCGTCCAGTTCGGACCACTCGAATGCATTCGTCGGCGTCGTGCTCACCCTGTCTCAGGGCTCCTTCCGTTGTGAAGAGTGACCCCGTGAGGGGGACCGGGTCGGCCACGTCGCTGGGGCCGGACGCTTGGGTGGTGCCGGTCACGGAGGGTAGATCCCGCTTCTCGGTGCGAGCCTACCGTCCGTGGCGAGGCTCACCCTCCGTGCTGAGACAACCGGGATTTCCGTATGGTGATTCCCACGAGGGTTCGATGGGTGGTTTTGTCTCAGGCTCTCCCGTTTTCATGGGCTCTGCCCCTCCTATGGTCAGGACGGGGGACCGGTGGTGTACGGGGTCAGCTTCGTCGGTTCACCCAGGGGTGTGCGTTCCGCCTCGCCGGGGGACCCCGGAGCCGATGGGGAGATATGGAGCGTCTAAGGTGGCGTGGTACGCGCAGAGCGGACGATCCGGGACCTTCGTTCCTGTGGCCGCCTGTGAGGATTCATCTTCAGTTGGGGTGTTAGTGACCGCCGTCGAATCCCGTCCCGCCGGGGTCACCGGGGCGACGCCTGCGCACCGGCCGTTCGGGGCCCGTGTCGGCGCTTTCGTCGCACTGACCAAGCCTCGGATCATCGAGCTGCTGCTGATCACCACCGTGCCGGTGATGTTCCTGGCGCAGCGCGGTGTTCCGGACCCGCTGCTGGTGCTGGAGGTGGTCGTCGGCGGCTACCTGTCGGCCGGCGGTGCCAACGCCCTCAACATGTACATCGACCGCGACATCGACGCGGTGATGTCGCGCACCGAGCGGCGGCCGCTCGTCACCGGCATGGTGTCGCCGCGCGAGGCGCTGGTCTTCGGCATCACGCTGGCGGTCGGCTCGACGCTCTGGCTGGCCGCGCTGGTCAACCCGCTCTCCTCGCTGCTGGCGCTCTCGGCGCTGCTCTTCTACGTGTTCGTGTACACGCTGGGGCTGAAGCGGCGGACCGCGCAGAACATCGTCTGGGGCGGCATCGCCGGCTGCATGCCGGTGTTCGTCGGCTGGGCGGCGGTGACCAACTCGGTGTCCTGGTCGGCGCTGGTGCTCTTCCTGGTGATCTTCTTCTGGACGCCGCCGCACTACTGGCCGCTGTCGATGAAGGTGCGCGAGGACTACGAGCGGGCCGGCGTGCCGATGCTGCCGGTGATCAAGGGCAACCTGGCGGTCGCCAAGCAGATCGTCATCTACTCGTGGGTCATGGTCGCCGTCTCGATGGCGCTCTGGCCGCTGGCCGACACCAGCTGGCTCTACCCCGTCTCGGCGGCCGTGCTCGGCGGGGCCTGGCTGAAGGAGGCGCACGGGCTGTACGCCCGCGCCAAGGCCGGGGTGGTCGGCGCCAAGCTGAAGGAGATGCGGCTGTTCCACTGGTCGATCACCTACCTGACGCTGCTGTTCGTGGTGATCGCGGTCGACCCGTTCGTGAAGTAGCCGCACCGCCTGCCGCACACGTGCGACGAGGGGCCCCTGCCGAGCCGGCAGGGGCCCCTCCGCGTTCACCGGCGCGGTGGCAGCTCGGACGGGCCGACGTGGCCGTCCAGCCAGTCCTTGAGCGGCTGGGAGGCCCGCAGGAAACCGGTGATCCGCTCGTGGGCGGCGCGGGTGCCGAGCCAGGCCGCGGGCGCCCACTCCTGCCAGGCGATCAGGCCCTTGTGGCGGAGCAGCTCGATCCGCGGGTGGTCCTTGGGGTAGCCGCGCGGGGCGGACTTCAGGCTGTCCCGGCCGACCACCTCCGGGCCGGCCTTGCGGACCCGGGTGATCACCCGCTCCAGCTCGGCGCCGGAGACGTCCTCGGCGACGGCGGCCCGGTAGCGGTCCAGCTGGTCCGGGGCGAGCTGGTAGAGCCCGTTGCCGCAGGCCAGGCCGTCGGCGGAGAGCTGGACGTAGCCGCCGGCCTCCAGGTGCGCGCCGATGTGCGTCTTGTACGGGGACTTGTCGGCGCTGAACCGGACGTCGCGGTTCGGGCGGAAGATCTTGCCCGGCCCGAACTCGGGTTCCAGCTCGGCGAGCAGCAGCTCCATCGGCTCCCGTACGGCGTGCTCGTACCGGTCCTTGTGGGACTGCCAGAAGGTCCTGGAGTTGTCGGCCTCGAGGTGCTCGTAGAAGTCGAGCGCCTCGTCCGGCCAGCCTTGGAAGGTCACAGGGCCAGTATGTGGGGCGGCGGGGCGGGGTGTGGCCCGGTGCACAGTCCGCTCCCGTCGCCAGCGCCGCTACCGCTGGGTAGCATGCGGTCATGAGCAGCGCAGAGACCGCCACCCCCGCCGCGACGGACGCCCGCGCCGAGCGCCGCGCCAAGCGCATCGCCAAGCACCTCACCAGCTTCGCCAAGCAGCACGGCGGCAGCGCCGACGGTGTCGTCGAGTACGTCGGCGCCGTGGCCACCCGGATCGTGCTGGTCGGCGCGGACGGCGCCTGGGGCGACCAGGTGGCCCCGAGCTACGCCGTGGGCCGCCGGGCCGCGGAGCTGGCCGGGGTGACCCTGCACGACAGCTTCGAGGGCGAGCTGGGCCTGAAGGTGAAGACCGGCCCGTACGAGTGGAAGCGGATGGCGGGCATCCAGCTCGGCGGCTGACGCCCGGGTACGTGGAAGGGCCCGGTCCGGAGACCGGGCCCTTCGTCGTGCCGTCATTCTGTCGTGCCGTGCTGTGCCGTGGTGAGGTGGGGGTCAGGCCGCCGCGGGCTCCGGCGTCCGCTCCGGGAGCGCCCCGGCCGCGGGCGCCCCGTCCGTGCGGACCCGCAGCGCGAGCGGGATGCGCAGCGCGGCGATCCAGGTGAGGGTCGCGCCCAGCATGTGCACGCCGACCAGGAGCTCCGGGACGTCCGTGAAGTACTGGACGAAGCCGAGCACGCCCTGGACCAGCAGGATCGCGAGCAGCTCGCGGGCGCGGGCCTTCGCGGCCGGCGGGGCCTTCACCGCGGCGAAGACGAACAGCACCGCGACCGCCAGGCCGACCGAGACGAACGCCAGGTCGGCGTGGGCCTGCGCGAGCCGGTCGTAGTCGACGGGGATCCGCGGCACGATCTTGTTGTCCCTGGGCGTCCCCGGGTGGTGACCGGCGCCGGTGACCAGCGACCCGGCCGCCACCAGCAGGCCGATCACGGCGACCAGGACGTACGAGAGCCGGTGGATCGGGCGGGCCACCGAGAGCTTCGGCGGGCCGTCGCCCTCCTTCGCGCGCTCCCACATCAGCAGCGCGACCCAGACCAGCGCCATCGCGGAGATCAGGTGCACTGCGACGGTGTACGGGTTGAGGCCGGTCAGCACGGTGATGCCGCCGATGACGGCGTTGCTCATCACCAGCCAGAACTGGGCCCAGCCGAGCTTGGTGAGGCTGTGCCGCCAGGGCCCGGAGGTCCCCCCGGCCGAAGGCCGGCGGTGGCAGCGGGCGGCCAGGACGGCCCAGCCGACCGCGGCGCTCAGGACGTAGGTGAGCATCCGGTTGGTGAACTCGACGATGCCGTGGAAGCCCATTTCGGGCGTCGGTGTCAGGCTCTCGCCGGTGCAGCGGGGCCAGGTGGTGCAGCCGAGGCCGGAGGCGGTGAGCCGGACGGCGCCGCCGGTGACGACGATCACCACGCTCATCACCAGCGCGGCGAGCGCGGCGCGCCTGACCATGGCGGCGGACGGCTGCCAGCGCTCGGCGAGCAGGGAGAAGAGGGTACGCACGGGGTCAATCGTAGGCGGCCTTACAGCCGATCTTCGGGCGGGGCGGCGGGCGGGGCGGCACGTGCCGCGCGGGGCGCGGGCGGTTTGCCGCTCCGGCAAGCCCGTTGGCGCAATCGGGATACTTCGGACATGGTGGTCATTGGTCTTGACCAATTGCCCGGGTGGCCGAAAGAGTGCGACTTGGTCCATACCTTTTGCGGACCGCACCCACCCCCGCACGTCAAGCGGAGATCCTGCACATGCGCATACCCCTGCCCGCCGCCGCGCTCGCGCTCGGCGGATCCCTCGCCCTGGCCGCCCTCGCGGCTCCGGCCGCCCAGGCCGCTTCGGCCGCCGGGGCTGCTCACGCCGCTCGCGCCGCTGAGGCCGTTCGCGCCGCTCAGGCCGCCGGTCCGGGCCGGTCGTGCCAGAGCCTCGGCGTCGCCGGCCTCTACGGCGAGTTCGTCGAGGGCGACGACACCCACACCCCGGACGCCGAGGGTGCGGTGGCGGTCGGCGGGAACGCCGACTTCACCGGCGGCTTCTCGGTCGGCCAGGAGCTGACCCCCGAGCAGGTCAAGGCGCTGCTCGGCGGTAACGCGCTGGTCGTGGCCGGCCGTGTGACCGGGCCCAACACCCAGGTGATGAAGGGCAACGGCGTCTACGGCTCGAAGGCCGCCGGGGCCGTGATCGAGGCGCACCAGGGCACGGTCGCCCAGGGGGCCTCGCCGATCGACTTCAAGGCCGAGTTCGCCAGGCTGCGCACCGCCTCCGCCGCGCTCGCCTCCGCGCCGCAGACGGCCGGCGCCACGGTCGGGGCCAAGGGCGCGGAGCTCCGCCTGACCGCGGCCGACGCCGGGCTCAACAGCTTCACCGTGAGCGCCGCGACGCTGCAGGGGGCCACCGACGTCTTCCTGAAGGTGCCGGCTGGCTCGGTCACCGTGATCAACGTGACCGGCGACGCGTACGACATGGCCGCCGCCCGGACCACCGGCTTCCACCTGTGGGACGACGGCAAGCAGGCGTACGTCCTGGACGACAAGCTGCAGAGCGCTGCGGGCGGGGCGGTCCGGTCCGGGCAGCTGTGGAACTTCCCCTCCGCCACCAAGGTGGTCAAGAACAGCGCGGCCGCCTGGGCCGGCACCGTGCTGGCGCCGAACGCGGCCTTCGACCTCGGCAGCGGCGGTCCGGTCAACGGCTCGGTGATCGCCAAGTCGCTGACCGGCAGGGGCGGTGCGGAGACGCACCACCACCCGTTCACCGGTTGCCTGCCGGCGGTCGTCCCGTCGCCGACCACCGTGCCCACCGCGCCCACCGTGCCGCCGGTCGTCCCGGGCGGCTCGCCGTCGGCGACCACCACCCCGGGCGTGCCGGGCACGCCGACCGCCCCGGCGACCCCGGGCACCTCGGGCAGCCCGTCCGCCCCGGTGAGCGGCCGGCCGACCCCGGGCGCCTCCGCGAGCCCGTCCGCCTCCGCCCCGGCTGCGCCGTCCGCTCCGGCGAGCCCCTCGGCCACGGCCACCGGGGGCAACCTCGCGCACACCGGCTCCGGCCCGGTCGTCCCGCTGGCGATCGGCGGCGATCACGACCGCGCCGCCGAT
>NZ_JBEYVJ010000225.1:0-11976 GCF_040643935.1 Kitasatospora sp. NPDC047058
TTCAACTTGTCTCCAGCAGTTCGTTTGGTAGGGCGAATCGCCGTGAACAAAAGATCCCGGTGCGGCCACGCCGGCCCGCGGCGCCCCGGCCCGGTGCGGCCGGGGCACGCTCTAGATCATTCCGCCGCCGGACGCAACAACCTGCGCTCGTGATCTGGTGCACAAGCTCACCCCCGTGTTGAATTGCCGCCACAACGCAGGCCTCTGGGGAAGGCCTGCGCCCTGCTGGATGGCGCACACAAGGAGGTGGCGTTGTCGGAGCACGGATGGGACCCGAGCAGCCGGGACGGGCGGGAGGTGCGCGGCCGGGCGGCCCCCCGGGAGCCGGGGGACACCGTATGGCGGCTGCGGTCCCGCGCGTGCTGGCAGGAGGCCGCGGAGCTGTTACGGCCGGCTGCCGAGCGCGACCCGGCGGCCGCCCTCGGCCGGGCCGAACTCCTGATCGAACAGTGCCTGTTCACCGCCGCCCACTGGACCCCGGCCGAACAGGCGCTGCGCCTGGCCGAGGCCGTGGTCGGCACCACCGAGCAGCGCGCGGCCGCCGCGTGCGCCCGCGGCTTCCTGGCGTACGTCGCCAGCGTGCTCGGCGCGCGCGACCGGCTGGACGAGGCCCAGGCGGCACTCGGCCGGACCTCCGCGCTGCTGCCGCCGGACGCCCCCGGGCGCCCGCTGCTGGACTTCCGCCGCGGCCTGGTCGCGGAGAACCTGCTGCGCGACCGGACGGCGGCCTGGATCGCCTACCGCCGGGCGCACGACGGAGCGGGCGAGCGCGGCGACGAACTGCTGCGGTCCTACACCTGGCGGCACCTGGCCGCGCTGGCCCAGGCAGCCGGGGACCGCGAGCGGGCCCGGGAGGGCTTCGACGCCTCGCTGCGGCTGCGCGAACAGCTCGGCTTCACGGTCGGGGTGGCACCCGCCCTGGCGGCCCTGGCCGAGGTCTCCGAACCCGCCGAGGCGACCCGGCTGCGGGCCGAGGCCGCCCGGCTGGTGCAGGCGCTCGGAGGCGTTCCGGTCTGGCTCGCGCGCCAGCTGGGCGCGGCGCGCACGCCGGGCGCTCCCCCGGACGGACGCATCGGAAGGCAACCCCGGGGAAGCATCAGCTAAGGTGAGCCTAACCTGGCCGGGGAGAGCAGCACCCCGGCCGGGTTCGCCTTGCCGTTCCCCGGGCTCCGCCACGCCCCGGCCGGCCGGGCCCGGCCCCGGCGCGCCCGTGCGCAGCCCGGCGGCCGGGACGGACCGGGCGGTCCGGTACGGGCTCCGGTCGACCCGATGGGGCCCGCACCATGACCGTGAGCAGCAGCGCCCACAGCGGCACCGCCCACTGCAGCACCCCCGTGCCGGCCGCCCCGGACACCGCCGACCCAGTCACCGCCGGCCCGGACACCGCCGCCGGCCCGCCCCGTACGGCCGACGGCCCGCAGCCGTGCGCCGCGAGCTACCGGCGGCTCGGCGAGCTCTTCCCGGCCCTGCGGGTGCACTGCGCCCCGCCGCGCCGCGGTGACGGCTGGCTCACCGGCGCCGACCTGGCCGCCCGCCCGGAGGCGCTGCGCGAGCTGATCGCCCACGACGCCCGGGACGGTCTGGCCCGGTACGGGCGGCCGCTGCGCCCCGACGTGGCGGCCGGCTTCGGACTGCACCGCTTCACCTGGCCGGCCGGGCTGCTGTTCACCCTGCCCTGGTTCCTGGAGCGCCGGGTGCCACTGCTCGCCCCTGCGGACGTCTCGGTCCGCCGCCGCACCGGTGAGCTGACCGCCCGGCCGGGCGCCTTCGCCTGCCTGCCCGACGACCCGGCGGCCGGCCTGCCCGACGCCCGCCCGGTGGCGGGCGAACCGGAGCTGGCCGCCGTGCTGCGGTCCGCGCTGGCCGGGTTCCTGACGCCGCTGCTGGAGGCCTTCCGCCCAGAGGTGCGGCGCGGACCGCGGATGCTCTGGGCGATGGCGACGGACGCGGTGGTGGAGGGCCTCTGGTACGTCGGCGGGCTGCTCGGCGAGGAGGAACGGGCCCGCACCGAGCTGTCCGGGCTGCTCGCGCCCGAGCCGACGGCGTGCGCACCCGGCGCATCCGTCGCGTCCGTCGCACCGTTCACGCCCGGCGCGGGCTTCGCCCCCGTGCAACCGGATGCTTCGACCACCGACCGAGGCCGGGCCAGCTGCTGCCTCGTCTACACCGTCCAGCCCGGGGGAATGTGCCGCGGCTGCCCCCGCGTCACACGGGGTTGACCGAATTCCCCCCGGGCCGGCGCATATCGGGCCCGGAATTCCGGGAAATATCCCCCCTTAGCTAATACGACAATGCGACTTCTCCCACGTCAGAAATCCCTCTCCTCAGCGCATTGACGTCGAATCACCCATTCCCCGGCCGGGCATCCGTCATGATGGTCCCCGCCATCACGACGCAGGAAAGCGAGGCTGGTCCAGGCGATGAAACTGTCCGATATACCGCTCGGTTGGGCCGTCACCGGCGTTGCGGTGCTGCTGGTCACCGCCCTTCTGGTGGCCCTGGTCCGGAACCGGGGATCCGCCACCGGACCGGGCGGCGCGGATTCCTGGGAGCGTTCCGAGGAACGCCGCCGCCGCAAGGAGTCCCTGTACGGCGCGGCCTCGTACACGCTGCTGTTCTGCTGCGCCGCCGTCGCGGCCGCGCTCTCCTTCCACGGCCTGGTCGGATTCGGGGTGCAGAACCTCAACCTCTCCGGGGGCTGGGAGTACCTCGTCCCGTTCGGCCTGGACGGCGCGGCGATGTTCTGCTCGGTGCTCGCCGTGCGCGAGGCCAGCCACGGTGACGCCGCGCTCGGCTCGCGCCTGCTGGTCTGGCTGTTCGCCGGCGCCTCGGCCTGGTTCAACTGGGTGCACGCCCCGCGCGGTTTCGGCCACGCCGGCGCGCCGCAGTTCTTCGCGGGGATGTCGCTCTCGGCCGCCGTGCTGTTCGACCGGGCGCTCAAGCAGACCCGCCGGGCCGCCCTGCGCGAGCAGGGGCTCGTCCCCCGCCCGCTGCCGCAGATCCGGATCGTCCGCTGGCTGCGCGCCCCGCGCGAGACCTACGCGGCCTGGTCGCTGATGCTGCTGGAGGGCGTCCGCAGCCTGGACGAGGCGGTCGACGAGGTGCGCGAGGACAAGCGGGAGAAGGTCGCGGAGAAGGAACGCCGCCGGCTGGCCGGCCGCCGCGAACGGGCCGAGATCCGGGCCATCAACCGCACCAACAGCGTCTGGCGCCAGCGCGGCACGGCCGCCCGGCAGCTGGAGTCCGGCCAGGAGCCCGCCATAGCCGGCGGGCCGGCGACGGAACGGCCCGCCGTCGAGCCGCCGGCGCCGGCCGGGGGCGCGGTGGTGCAGCCGGGGCTCCCGGCCCGTCCGGAGCGGCGGACCATCGACCTCACGACGGAGGAGGACACCGCCGAGCTGCCTCGGCTGGACTCGCTGGAGCGCAAGCTGAAGGACCTGGAGCAGCAGTTCGGCTGAGGCCGGGCCTGCGCCCACCCAGGGCCGGCGCCCGGGCCATGTCCGCAGACCCCCGCCGCCCGTCCTTCGGGCGGACGGCGGGGTGACGGGTGCTACGCGGCCGGCGCGGCGGTGAGCTCGAACCACATCCGCTTGCCCGAGCCCCGCGGCTCCACGCCCCAGCCGTCCGCCAGTGCCTCGACCAGCATCAGCCCGCGTCCGGAGGAGGCCTGCTCCCCCGGCGTCCGGCGGGTCGGCCAGAGGTCGGACTCGTCCTCCACCTCGACCCGGAGCCGGGCCCGGCCGCCGTCGGCCGCCGGTTCCCGGTAGAGCCGGGCGGTGAACATGGCGTCCCGGTCGGTGTGCCGGATCGCGTTGGTGACCAGCTCGGAGGCCAGCAGCTCGGCGGTGTCCACCAGGTCGGCGACGCCCCAGCGGCGCAGCGCGTCGCGCAGCTCGGCCCGCACCTCGGCGATCCGGGCGAGGTCGGCCTGCCCGATCCGGCGGCGCAGCTGCTGGGCGGCCAGGCCGCCCTCCGGGCCGTCCCAGCGCAGCAGCAGCAGCGCTATGTCGTCCTCGCGTTCGCTGTCGTCGGCCGCCTGGGCGGCGATCCGGTCGGCCAGGCCCTCCAGCGGGTCGCGCCCCGAGCCGTCCCGGTCGGCGAGCGGTCCGGAGAGCACCGCGGTGAGCCGGGCGACGCCGTCGTCGAGGTCCGTGCCGCGCGCCTCGACCAGGCCGTCGGTGCAGAGCAGCACCGTCTCGCCCGGGTCCAGGCTGAACCGGGTCACCCGGTACTCCTCGTCGGGGGCGATGCCCAGCGGCAGCCCGCCCGCGACCGGGACCACGGCGGCGGTGCCGTCGCCCCGGCGGACCACCGGATCCAGGTGGCCGGCCCGGACCGCGTACACCACGCCGTAGTCGACGTTCACCTCGGCGTAGGTGCAGGTGGCGAAGTGCTCGGTGTCCAGGTCGGCGAGGAAGCGCGAGGCGCGGGCCATCACGGCGGCCGGCGGGTGTCCCTCGGCGGCGTACGCGCGCAGCGCGATCCGCAGCTGGCCCATGATCCCGGCGGCGTGCACGTCGTGCCCCTGGACGTCGCCGATCACCAGCCCGACGTGCCCGCCGGGCAGCGGGACGACGTCGTACCAGTCGCCGCCGATCTGCAGGCCGGAGCCGGCCGCCAGGTAGCGGACCGCGGTGGTGACCCCGGGCACCGAGGGGACGGTGCGCGGCAGCATCACCCGTTGGAGGCCCGCCGCCAGCTCGTGCTCGGCGTCGTGCAGCCGGGCCCGGGCCAGCGACTGGGCGACCAGGCCGCCGAGGGTCGAGAGCAGGGTGCGCTCGTCGGCGTCCAGCTCGCGGTCGTCGTCGAAGCTGACCACGCAGACGCCGATCGCCCGGCCGCTGGCCACCAGCGGCAGGAACGCCCACGAGCTGCGGCCGGTCCGGCTGGTCGGCTCCCACACCTCCGCGTAGCGCTCGCGGTACTCGTCGCGGCTGGCGACGAAGACGGGCACGCGGTTGCGCAGCGCCTCGGCCGCTGGGTGGGCGGCGGGCAGCACCGAGCGGTCCCAGACGGCGAGCTCGTCGGCCCGGTAGCCGGAGGCGCCGAGGATCTGCACCCGGCCGGCCTCGAAGGAGGCCAGGACCAGGCCGTCCGGCGGCAGGCCGGGGAGCGGCAGCTCGGTGAAGACCCGGGCGACGTCACGGACGGTGACGGCCTCGGAGAGGGCGCGGGCGGCCTCCTTGATGAACCGGGAGCGCTCCTCGCGCAGCAGGGCCATCCGGTCGGCGCGGTCGCGCTTGTGCAGTTCGACGGTGGCGTCCCAGACGAAGCCGACCATCCGGGAGGCGCGGCCGAAGGCGTCCGCGAGGACCCGCCCGCGGAACCGGACCGCCCGCATGGCGCCGTTCGGCCCGACCGTGCGGTAGTAGGCGCCGCACTGGCCCAGCTCGGCCACCGCGCGCTCCACCCGGCGGCGCACCACGGGCGAGTCCTCGGGGTGCAGCAGGGCCAGGAAGGAGGCGGAGGTGCGGTCGAAGCGGCTGCGGTCGGCCGCCTCCAGTCCCATGATCGTGCAGGCCCGCTGGTCGCCCTCCAGGACGTCGCGGCGGATGTCCCAGTCGAAGGAGCCGATGCCGTTGGCGGCCATCGCCGGTTCCAGCCAGTCCGGCGTGGAGTCGGCCGCGGCGATCGGCAGGCCGCCGGAGAGCATCGGCGCCAGCCGCCCGGCCGCCAGGCCCTGTGCGGTCCGCAGCGCGTGCCGACGCACCGCCTGGGCGGGTGGCCTCGCCCGCTCCGTCCCGGTCGTGGACTGACCGGGAGGAAGCGCCGGCCCCGGGGACTCGGGCTCTGTGGGCATGCTGCTCCTGCCGCTGCCGTGGCGGACCGCGCCGACCGTTTCGGCGGTTCGGACGGGCCGTGTGGCGGTGTGATGGGTGGTGCTGGATCGGACCGTGCCGACGGGCGGTGGTCAGTCGAGGTGAGGTCTCCCCGCTGCTTCCCGCACGTGGACACACATTCCCACCATCCTGGCCAATGTTCGGCCGAGCGGCAATGGCAACGGGCCGGAAATCTTCCGACGGGCCTTCACCGCCGCGTTCCGTTCGATGGCGAACGAGACGATTTCGCCAACCTCGCACAGTTCTTCCACGGAACGGATCTCCGGGCGGACCCGGGACCGGCGCAGGCAGGACCGGCGGACGCGGGACCGGCGCGGGCGTGACCGGCGCGAACCCGGGCCCGCGGACGCGGTCAGGGCGAGGCCAGCTCGAACCAGGTGACCTTGCCGTCCCCACGCAGCTGCACGCCCCAGCAGTCCGCCAGCGCCTCGACCAGCACCAGCCCGCGCCCCGAGGTGGCGTACTCGGCGTCCGGGTCGCGACGGCGGCCGGGCAGCCGGGCGGCGGCGTCCTGGACCTCGATCCGCAGCCGCAGGTCGGCGGTGAGCACCGCGTCGAAGACCGCGCCCTGGCCGGTGTGCAGCAGCGCGTTGGTGACCAGCTCGGAGGAGAGCAGCTCGGCCGTGTCGGCCAGCTCGGGCACGCCCCAGTGGCTGAGCGCGGAGCGCAGCCGGCGCCGGACCGCACCGACCGCCACCAGGTCGGCCGCCTCGACCGCCAGGTGGAGCCGGCGGTGCAGTGCACAGCCGGGCGTCGGCGCGGCGGGCAGGGCGGCCGCCTCCGCTCCGGCGACGCCCCCCGTGGCGCCGGGCGTGCCCGGCACGTCCCCCTGGGGCCTGGACCGGAAGGCATCCCCCGAATTCGTCCGCTGCCGCGGGAATCGCGACTGACCGTCCATCAACACATGCCCCCGCCCTCGATCCGGGCACCCGGGACCGGATCCCCCGCCGGCCGGGTGGCCCCCTCGTTCTGACCACCATCCTCATGCCCAGCTTTCGGCATTTGCAACAGTGTGCGTGCGATCACCCGGGGTGAAAGGGGCACGGGACGGCCCGCGTGATCCAACTGCCCGCGCCGGACAGGTTTGCGAAGCGTACGGGCGGTTTTCGACGCCTTCCGGCCATCGCCGGACGGGGTGTGCGCCCGGCACGCCCCGGCCTGCACCCCGGCCCACTCCGCGCCCCGTGCCCCGGCCCGCCCCGCTCCCGGAGCCACGCCCCGGGCCGCGCCGGACCGCGCCCCGCGACACGCCCGCGGACCCGATGGCGGCTCCCGGCGAGCCGAACACCCGGGGACGGGCAACGCTGGACAGGGCGGCCGGGGCCGGGTTCAATGGCCCGAGAAGTTTGAACGCCGTTCTAACTCCATTCCGTCCACCCCGGCGACCGCGAGCGAGGAACCGTGCGACTGACCCCCACCGAGCGGGACCGGCTGCTGATCTTCACAGCAGCCGAGCTGGCCCGCGCCCGCCGCGCCCGGGGCGTCCGCCTCAACGTTCCCGAGGCGCACGCCCTGATCGCGGACACCGTCTGCGAGGCCGCCCGCGACGGCAGGCGCCTCGCCGAGGCCATCGAGGCCGGCCGCTCCGTGCTCACCGCCGACGACGTGCTGCCCGGCGTCCCGGACGTGGTCACCGTGATCCAGGTCGAGGCCGTCTTCGAGGACGGCACCCGCCTCGCCGTGGTCAACGACCCGTTCAAGGGCGCCGGCTCCCTCGGCGACGAGGCCCCCGGCGCGGCGCTGGCCGGCGACGGCGCCGGCTACGACCCGGTGGAGGAGACCGTCGTGCTCCTCGTCCACAACACCTCCGGGGTGCCGATCTCGGTCACCTCGCACTTCCACTTCTTCGAGGCCAACCCGCGCCTCGCCTTCGACCGCGCCGCCGCCTACGGCACCCACCTGGCCGTGCCGGCCGGCTCCTCGGTGCGCTTCGACCCGGGTGCCACCGTCGAGGTCGGCCTCGTCCCGATCGGCGGCGAGCGGGTCGCGATCGGCTTCGCCGGCCTGGTGGACGGCCCGCTGGACGCGCCCGGCGCCAAGGAGGCGGCGCTGGCCAAGGCCCGCGCGACCGGCTACCTGACCGGCTTCGACGACACGGAGGTCCCGTCGTGACCGCGATCACCCCCCACGACTACATCTCCGTGCACGGCCCCCGGGCCGGGGACCGGATCCGGCTCGGCGACTCCGGGCTGATCGTCCGGGTCGAGTCCGACGCGCAGGCGCCCGGCGACGAGTTCCTGGCCGGTTTCGGCAAGACCGCCCGCGACGGCCTGCACCTCAAGCCCGCGGCCGTCCGCGACACCTGCGACGTGGTGATCAGCAACGTGCTGGTGATCGACGCGGTGCAGGGCGTCCGGAAGACCTCGATCGGCCTGATCGGCGGCCGGATCGCCGCCATCGGCCGGGCCGGCAACCCGGACACCCTCGACGGTGTGGACGTCGTCGTCGGCACCGGCACCACGATCGTCTCCGGCGAAGGCCTGATCGCCACCGCCGGCGCGATCGACACCCACGTCCACCTGCTCTCGCCGCGGATCATGGAGGCCTCGCTCGCCTCCGGCGTCACCACGATCATCGGCCAGGAGTTCGGCCCGGTCTGGGGCGTCGGCGTCAACTCGCCCTGGGCCCTGCGCCACGCCTTCAACGCCTTCGACGCCTGGCCGGTCAACATCGGCTTCCTCGGCCGCGGCTCCTCCTCCGACCCGGCCCCGCTGGTCGAGGCCCTCGCCGAGGGCGGCGCCTCCGGCTTCAAGGTCCACGAGGACATGGGCGCCCACACCCGCGCCCTGGACACCGCCCTGCGCGTCGCCGAGGAGTACGACGTCCAGGTCGCCCTGCACACCGACGGCCTCAACGAGTGCCTCTCCGTCGAGGACACCCTGAAGGTGCTGGAAGGCCGCACCATCCACGCCTTCCACATCGAGGGCTGCGGCGGCGGACACGTCCCCAACGTCCTGAAGATGGCCGGCGTCCCCAACGTCATCGGGTCCTCCACCAACCCGACCCTGCCGTTCGGCCGCGACGCCCTCGGCGAGCACTTCGGCATGATCGTCTCCGCGCACGACCTCAAGGTCGACCTGCCCGGCGACGCCGCCATGGCCCGCGACCGGATCCGCGCCGGCACCATGGGCGCCGAGGACGTCCTGCACGACCTCGGCGTCATCGGCATCACCTCCTCCGACGCCCAGGGCATGGGCCGCGCCGGCGAGACCGTGCGCCGCACCTTCGCCATGGCCGGCAAGATGAAGGCCGAACTCGGCCCCCTCGACGGCACCGGCTCCTACGGCACCACCGAGGGCGGCGACGACAACGAGCGCGTCCTGCGCTACATCGCCAAGCTCACCATCAACCCCGCCATCGCCCACGGCCTCGCCCACGAGGTCGGCTCGATCGAGACCGGCAAGCTCGCCGACATCGTCCTGTGGCGCCCCGACCACTTCGGCGCCAAGCCCCAGCTCGTCCTCAAGGCCGGCTTCCCCGCCTACGGCGTCGTCGGCGACCCCAACGCCTCCACCGACCGCTGCGAACCCCTCGTCCTCGGGCCGCAGTTCGGCGCCCACGGCGCCACCGCCGCCGACATCTCGGTCGCCTTCGTGGCCCGGGCCGCGGCCGACGGCGCCTACCTGGACCGGGCCGCCGACGGCCTGCCGACCCGCCGCCGCCGCGTCGGCGTCCGCAACACCCGCGGCATCGGCCCGCGCGACATGGTCCGCAACGCCCGCCTCGGCGACGTCCAGGTCACCGAGACCGGCCTGGTCTCGCTGGACGGCGCCCCGCTGCGCTCCGAGCCGGCCGACAGCGTCTCGCTCAACCGCCTGTACTTCCTCTGACCCACCCTCACCCCCACTCCTAGGAAACGAAGATGACCACCCCCACCCCTGCCTCGCTCGGCTACCGGATGCCCGCCGAATGGCACCCGCACGACCGCACCTGGATGGCCTTCCCGACCGCCAACCCGACCTTCGACAGCCCGGAGAACCTGCACGCCGGCCGCGAGGCCTGGGCCGCGGTGGCCAACACGATCGTCCGGTACGAGCCGGTCACCCTGGTGGTCAACACCGGCGAGACCGCGGACGCGCGCAAGTACGTCTCCGAGCAGGTCGAGATCGTCGAGCGCCCGCTGGACGACGCCTGGATGCGCGACATCGGCCCGTCCTTCCTGATCGACGGCAAGGGCTCGCTCGCCGCCGCCGACTGGATCTTCAACGGCTGGGGCGCGCAGTCCTGGGCCCGCTGGGACGACGACCAGCACATCGCCGAGCACATCAGCGAGCTGACGGAGGTGCAGCGCTTCGCCTCCCGCCTGATCAACGAGGGCGGCGGCATCCACGTCGACGGCGAGGGCACGGTGCTGGTCACCGACACCGTCCAGCTCGGCGAGGGCCGGAACTCCGACTGGACCAAGGAGGAGGTCGAGGCCGAGCTGCACGCCTTCCTCGGCACCACCAAGGCCATCTGGCTGCCGCGCGGACTCACCCGTGACTACGACGAGTTCGGCACCCGCGGCCACATCGACATCGTCGCCTCCTTCGTCCGCCCCGGCGTCGTGGTCGCCCACGTCCAGCCGGACCCGGCGCACCCGGACCACACGGTCTGCCAGGAGCTCGTCGCCATCCTGCGCGCCTCCACCGACGCGCAGGGCCGCGCCCTGGAGGTGATCGAACTGCCCGCTCCCACCGTCCTGCTGGACGAGGAGGGCGAGCCGGTCGACTACTCGTACATCAACCACTACGTGGCCAACGGCGCCGTGATCCTCTGCGCCTTCGACGACCCGCGCGACGAGGAGGCCAAGGCCGTCCTGGAGCGGGCCTACCCGGGCCGGACCGTCGAACTGGTCGACGCCCGCGAGATCTTCGCCAACGGCGGCGGCATCCACTGCATCACCCAGCAGCAGCCGAAGGCCTGACCCCGCGCGGCCCCGGCACTGCGCCCCGGAGCGGGAAGCCGGACCGGCCGGCTTCCCGCTCCGGGGCCCTCCGGGCACGCCCAGTATCGTGAGGCCCGCCGGACAGCCCCGAACCGAGGAGAGCACAGCAGATGGCGGACGCCCGTCCGCGCCGCCCGGCGCGCCCCCGCGAGGAGGTCTTCGCCACCGCGCGGACCGCGATCGCCGAGCACGGGCTCGCCAAACTCACCATGGCCGGGCTCGGCAAGCAGCTCCAGATGAGCGCCGGGCACCTGCTCTACTACTTCGGCAGCAAGGACCAGCTGCTGCTGGAGACCCTGCGCTGGAGCGAGGACCAGCTCGGCGCCCGCCGGCACACCGCCCTCACCGACGGCGGCCGGGACGTCTGGGACCGGCTCGGCGAGTACACCCGGCTCTACCTTCCCGAGGGCCCCGGCGACCCGCGGTGGATCCTCTGGGTGGAGGTGTGGGGCCGCTCCCCCGCCAGCGAGGAACTCCGGCAGGGCCAGCTGGAGATCGAGGCGCCGTGGGACGCCGACCTCGTCGCCCTCCTCGACGAGGGCACCGCCACCGGCCACTTCTCCGCCGGGACCGCCGCCGAACGCGCCGCCCAGATCCGCGCCCTGCTCGACGGCCTCGCCGTCCCGGTCGCCCTCGGCCTGCCCGGCGCCCACCGGCCCCGGGCGTTGCAGCTGGCCGGATCGGCCTTCCGCAGCCTGCTCGCCACCGTCTGACGGCCTCCCCGTCACCCGCCCGCTCGGCCGGCCCCTCACTCCGTCCAGACCGCGGCGGCCGTGCGGTCGTCGGCGTAGCCCTTGGCGCGGACCTGGACCTGGCGGAGGAAGTCGACGGTGCCCGGCGGGTGGGGGTGGGCCCAGTGGGTGGAGAGGAAGTGGGCGACGGCCGGCTCGTCCGCGATCGGCCGGGCCAGGCCCGGGGTGCAGAGCAGCAGGATGTCGCCCGGCGTCGCCGGGACCATCCGGAACCGGAACGAGCGCGGGTCCGGCACCGGGGCCTCCGGAACGGGCGGCTGGCCGTCCGGGTGGTGCAGCAGCCGGGCGGCGTACGCGTCGATCCAGTGGCCGGAGCGCAGCAGGTAGAGACCGCCGGGGCCGACCCCGAAGGCCGCCCGGTAGGTGGCCGCCGGGTCGAGCGAGAGCAGCAGGCAGTGCAGCGCGGCGGGGGACGGCGCGCCGGGGGACGGCGCGCCGTCCGCGTCCGCGCCCTCCG
>NZ_JBEYVJ010000226.1:0-11965 GCF_040643935.1 Kitasatospora sp. NPDC047058
GCCCCTCTCCCTTCGGCCCGCGCGCCGGGCGGCCCGGCCGCCCGGCGCGGGCTCCGGGGCGTCGGCGGGGGCCGGGTGGAACGGGAAGAAGCCCAGCTCGTCGCCGCCGTCCGGGTGGCCGTCGGGCCCGGGGCCTTCCTGGTGCGGAGTCACCCCCGGGCCCTGCGGGGGCAGGGGCAGCACGGGGGGCAGCACGGTGGTCGCGTGGGCGTCCGCGTAGGCGTCCGCGTAGGCATCCGGGTGGGGGACCGCGTAGGGGGCCGCGTCCGGGCCGACCGGGGGTGCGGCGGGCATCGGCGCACCGGGCATCGGTCCGCCGGGCATCTGGATGCCGGGCATCGGGGCGGTGGCCGCCGGCTGCTGAACGGGTGGCAGCACGGAGGTGGCGAACGGGTCCGGCGGCAGGACGGTGGTGCCGAACGGGTCCCCCGCGGCTCCGCTCACGACGCCGCCCACGACACCGTTCACGACGCCGCCCGCCGGGGCGTCCGCGACCTGGCCGACGGCCTGCGGCACGTACGGCCGCACCAGCGGCGGGCCTTCGAGGTGCGGCAGGACGGCGGTCTCCGTCAGGCTCGGATCCGGGAGGCACCGGCACCCGGCGGAGCGTGCGGTGCCGCACGTCGGGCAGTGCTGGTCCGGCATCGGCCGGCCCTCCTCGGTCTCGGATCGGTTCCCGCGTGCTCTCGGACGCGTGTTCTCGGGGGCGAACGCGCCTGATTATGCAGGACGTCCTCAAGGCGGGACAGGGGCGTCGGGCCCGCTCCGGTGGTGTTGTGCCGGTTGGTGGTGGTTGCGACTTGTTGAACGGTCAGTGGGCCCGGTCCGTCCCCCGGATGGCCCACGTTCTTACGTTCGGCTCAACTGGACGGCGCAAACCAGGGCAATTCTGACAGCATGGTGAGCAGGGAGTGATCGTCCGCGCGGACCCCGGCCGACCGGGATCCGCGGCCCACGGCCCGCGACCCCACGGAGACCCCATGACGGATCCGATCGCCGCGTCAGACCGGAGCCCGCTGAGCGAGCCGGGCCCGCCGGAGGTCGCCGTTCCCAACCTCTGGGTGCCGATCGGCGCCCTGCTGCTGGCGATGCTGCTCGCCGCGCTCGACCAGACCATCGTCTCCACCGCGCTGCCCACCATCGTCAGCGACCTCGGCGGCCTGGAGCACCTCTCCTGGGTGGTCACCGCGTACCTGCTGGCCTCCACGGCGGCCACCCCGCTCTGGGGCAAGCTCGGCGACATGTACGGCCGGAAGCGCTTCTTCCAGGCCTCGATCGTGATCTTCCTGCTGGGCTCGGTGCTCTGCGGCGTCGCGCAGAACATGGGCGAGCTGATCGCCTTCCGTGCGCTCCAGGGCCTGGGCGGCGGCGGGCTGATGGTGCTTTCGCAGGCCATCGTCGGCGACCTGGTCCCACCCCGGGACCGCGGCAAGTACCAGGGCGTCTTCGGTGCCGTCTTCGGCGTCACCAGCGTGCTCGGCCCGCTGCTCGGCGGTCTCTTCGTGGACAACCTCAGCTGGCGCTGGGTCTTCTACGTCAACCTGCCGATCGGCGTGCTCGCCCTGGTGGTCATCGCCGCCGTGCTGCACGGGGCGGAGGGGAAGCGGCGGCACCGGATCGACTACCCGGGCACCGTCCTGATCGCCGCGGTGGCGACGTGCCTGGTGCTGATGACCTCGCTCGGCGGCACGACCTGGGCGTGGAACTCCTGGCAGATCGTCGGCCTCGGCGTCCTGGGCGTCGTCCTGCTGCTCGCCTTCGTCCTGGTCGAACGAGCCGCCGCCGAACCGGTGCTGCCGCTGGGGCTGTTCCGCTCGCAGACGTTCAGCCTGGTCGCCGTCATCTCCTTCGTGGTCGGCTTCGCGATGTTCGGTGCGCTCACCTACCTGCCGACCTTCCTCCAGGTGGTCATGCAGGTCTCGCCGACCCTGTCCGGCATCCACATGCTGCCGATGGTGCTCGGCATGCTGCTCACCTCGATCGGCTCCGGCCAGATCGTCGCCCGCACCGGCCACTACCGGGTCTTCCCGATCGCCGGAACGGCCGTCACCACGGTCGGCCTGGTGCTGCTCTCCCTGCTGGACGAGAACAGCAGCACCTTCGAGACGAGCTGCTACTTCCTGGTCTTCGGCCTCGGCCTGGGCCTGGTGATGCAGGTGCTGGTGCTGATCGTGCAGAACTCCGTCGGCTACCAGGACCTGGGCGTGGCCACCGCCGGCGTCACTTTCTTCCGCTCCATCGGCGCGGCCTTCGGCGTCTCCATCTTCGGCAGCATCTTCGCGTCGGGGCTGCAGGACCGGTTGCGGACCGCCCTGGCGGGAGTCCCGCTGCCGCCCGGGTTCGGCCCCGGGGCGATCGGCTCCGACCCGCACGTGATCACCCGGCTGCCGGCCGACGTGCAGGCCGGCGTCTACCACGCGTACGCCGAGTCGATCACCCGGGTCTTCCTGTACGCGGTCCCGGTCGCCCTGGTCGCCTTCGTGCTCTCGCTCTTCCTGCGCGAACAGCCGCTCAGGTCGACGGTGACCGCGCCCGACCTCAGCGAGTCGATCGGCCTCAACCCGGTCGAGCGCTCCTCGCTGGACGAGATCGCCCGCGCCCTCTCGGTGCTGAGCACCCGGGACGCCCGGCGCGACCTGTTCCGGCGGATCACGGCCACCGCCGGGCTCGACCTCAAACCCGCCTCCAGCTGGCTGCTGCTGCAGATGTACCACCAGGGCTCGGTGGAGCCCGCCGAACTGGCCGAGCGCCGGGTCGTCCCGATCGCGGTGGTCGAGGAGGCCGTCCGGGAGGTGGAGGGCCGCGGGCTCGCGCTGCGGACGGGCGGGCTGCCGATGCGGCTCACCGAACCGGGCGAGGCGGCGGCGGTCCGGCTGGTGGCGGCGCGGCGCGAGCAGCTCTCCGAACTCCTCGGGGACTGGGACGAGAAGCAGTTCGCGGACCTGGCCGGCCTGCTCACCCGCCTCTCCTCCACGCTCTGCGCCGACCAGCGGGACAAGCCCGACCGGGTCGACCACGAGCCCCCGTACCGGGGGGAGGGGCGCTCGTTCTGACGGGCCCTCCTGTGGGCCGGGGCTTGTGGGTGCGCTGGCGGCGGGTCCGCTGCCGGTGGGGCGGCA
The DNA here is from genome assembly GCF_040643935.1 of Kitasatospora sp. NPDC047058. Lineage (NCBI taxonomy): Bacteria > Bacillati > Actinomycetota > Actinomycetes > Kitasatosporales > Streptomycetaceae > Kitasatospora > Kitasatospora sp. NPDC047058. The sequence continues at coordinate 3,120 of NZ_JBEYVJ010000226.1, forward strand.
GCGGGCCCGGGGCCTCACGGCGGCAGGGGGGGTGACCGGGGGGTCGGCGGCGGGGCTCAGCAGCGGGTCAGGCCGGTGAAGCGGGTCAGGTCCATCGCGGATGCGGTCTTCACCTCGCCGGGGGCCAGGACTCCGAGGCACTGTCCGTAGGAGCTGCCGAAGGCGGAGAAGTTGACCTGCACGCGCTGCTCGGTGCCGCAGCCGTTGGTGACCCGGACGGTGGTGCCCAGGACGCTGCTGACCCCGGCCGTCACGCAGCCGGGTACCGGCTCGGCCGGGGCGGGGGCGGCGTCCGCCATTCCCTGGCCCGATACGGCGAGTGCGATTCCGCTCAGGACGACGGCAGTGGCCTTGGTCAGGGTGCGCATTTCCGGTGTGCTCCTCGCAGGACGGGCCGGCGGCCCGGTCGGCCGTCGGATTCCCTCCATTACGCAGCGCCGTCCGTCGGAATGGCAGAGGGGGCGCCCATCTTGGCACCTTCCTGCGGAGACCCTTGCGCCAAAGCCGGGCCACGCTCCGATTTCCGGGGAATTCCCGGACCGGTGCGGGTGCGATCTGGGTGTGATGTGTGGGAGCAGTGTGCGGGTCCGGCGGGAAAGAGAGGGCGCAGTGCCGGATTCGCCCTGCCGGTGAATTCGCGACGAGGCGCCCGCCGATTCCCGTCGCGGTCTCAGGGGGCGCCGAACCAGCGCGGGGTGTCGAGCTGGTACGGGTTGCCGGGGGCGAGCGTGCGCAGGTCCGTCTCCAGGGCGCGCAGCCGCTCCTCGCCCAGCGTGCCGGACCACTGGGCGCGCAGCTCGTCGAAGATCCGGGCGGACCGGGCGAGGACGTCCACCCCGCGTGCGGTCAGCCGGACCACCTTGCGGCGTGCGTCGGCCGGGTCGCTGCCGCGTTCGACGTAGCCGAGCCGTTCGAGCTGTTCGACGGTCTTGCCGGCGGCCTGCTTGGAGACCCCGAGGCTGCGGCCGAGCTCGACGGCGGTGGTGCCGTACGGGCCGATCGCCTGGAACGCGAAGCCGTGCATCGGCCGGAGGTCGGGGTGGCCCTCGCGGGCGATCCGCTCGTGCAGCTCGTCGATGATCGTCCGGAAGGCGAGCAGGAGGCGCAGTGGCAGCTCGTAGCCGGGGGGCGTGGGCTCGATCGGTCCGCTTGACATGATGGACAACCTCATTGACTATATAGACAACTTGATTGTCCATTGTAGGGGGTTCGCGCATGACCGTCATCCGTAGCACCGACGCCCGTCGCACCGAGACGCCCAACGCGGTGATGACCACCCTCGCCTCGCCCACCCAGGGCGGCACGGCCAACTCCCTGTGGCGGGTCGCGATGAAGGAGGGCGGCCAGGGTCCGCTGCACGTGTTCGACGTCGAGCAGATCTGGGCGGTCCTGTCGGGCCGCGCCACCATCGAGCTGGGCGACGAGACCTTCGCCGTGGCGGACGGTGACACCGTCGTCCTGCCGGCCGGCATGGCGCGCCGGATCACCGCCGAGGGTGCCTTCGAAGCCGTCGTCACCGCCCCGGGCGGCGCCCGGGTCTTCAAGGTGGGCGACCCGGAGGAGGCGCGCTTCACTCCCGGGTGGATCGCCTGACCTTCGTCCCGCCGCAGGTGTGTGGTGTAGCAGACTGCTGCTGACACACACCAGGGCCGGGGCCCGCGCGGGGCCCCGGCGGACGAGGAGGTGCGGCGTGTCCGTCGTGAAGATCAACGTGCTGACCGTTCCGGCCGAGCAGCGGGCGGAGCTGGAGAAGCGGTTCGCCTCGCGGGCCGGGGCCGTGGAGAACTCGGACGGCTTCGAGTGGTTCGAGCTGCTCCGCCCGGTCGAGGGGACCGACCAGTACCTCGTCTACACCCGCTGGCGCAGCGAGGACGACTTCAAGGCCTGGATGGAGGGCCCGATGCAGGCCGCCCACCGTCAGGGCCCGCCGGCCGGCGAGGGCGAGGCACCGAAGCGCCCGGCGGCGACCGGCTCCACCCTGTGGTCCTTCGAGGTCGTCCAGTCGGCCGGCCCGAAGGCCTGAGGCCTTTTCGCTCAATGCGTGCGGCGCCGCCCCGGAGGATTTCCGGGGCGGCGCCGGTGTCATGTGCGGCGGTTTTCGCGGATGTGGCTGTCCGTGGAGTGCCGCGGCCCGGGCATGGGCCGGAGTGCGCAATGTCGGGCTACGAGACGCTCGAACTGGCCGCCGACGACGACCAGCGGCTGTTCGTCCACCTGCCCGCGGACGAGGCGGCCGCCGCCGCGCTCGGCCGGCTCACCGGGCGCCGCCCGGGGGCGCTGCGGGCGGTGTGAGTCCGGCCGGCCCCGGGCGGGTCCTACGGCTGCTTCGTCGGTTTCGCGGGCTCGGCCGGCCCCGCAGACGTCACTCGTTCCGCTGGTTCTGTTGCTTCCGCGGGTTCGGCCGGCGCCTTCGGCGGCTCGAAGCCGACCGGCGCGGCGAAGGCGGCGCGGCGGGTGGCCCGGCGGAGGGCGCGCAGGACCGGGGTGCCGAGGGTGAGGCAGAGGGTGACGGTGAGGGCGGCGCGGGGGAGGTCCCAGCCGAGCGACGTGGTGAGGCAATAGGCGGCGAACCGGACCAGGTTGGCGGAGACCGGGTCGCCGGGGACGAAGGAGATCGAGCTGGTGAGGCCGGCGATGTAGGGCCAGCCCTGGAGGTTCATGATCGTGCCGTAGAGGACGGACGCCAGCGCCCCGTACCCGGCCAGCAGGACGAGTTCGCGGCGGCCGCGCAGGCCGGCGGCACCCGGGAGCAGGCCCGCACCGAGGCACACCCAGCCCATCGCGAGCATCTGGAACGGCAGCCAGGGGCCCACCCCGCCCGTCAGCAGGGCGGAGGCGAACATCGACAGCGAACCGAGCACGAAGCCGAACCCCGGGCCGAGCACCCGTCCGGCCAGCACCATCAGGAAGAACATCGGCTCCAGCCCGGCCGTCCCCGCCCCGAGCGGCCGCAGCGCGGCACCTGCGGCGGCCAGCACGCCGAGCAGAGCGACCGACTTGGCGTCCAGTCCGGGCGCGCCGCCGCCCGCCCGGCGGCCCTCGGAGATCTGGGCGATCACGACGGCCAGCATCAGCGGCAGGAGCAGCGCGAACAGCCAGGGGGCGTCGGTGGAGTGGCCGACCAGGGCGGAGTCGGTGGCGGCGAGCAGCGGCCAGCCGAAGGCCGCGACGCCGACCAGGGAGGTGAGCAGCAGCGTCGCGACCGAGCGCCGGCCGAGCGGGACGGGGCGGGTCATCCGGCGCTCCCGTCGAGGGCGCGCTCGACCTGGTGGACGGTGAGCCAGGGGGAGGGCGCCAGGATCTTGGCGACCTGCGGGGCGAAGGCGGGCGAGGAGACCACCACCTCGGGTGTCGGGCCGTCCGCGACGATCTCGCCCTCGGCCAGGATCACCGTGCGGTGGGCGAGTTCGGCGGCCAGCTCGACGTCGTGGGTGGCGAGCAGGACGGCATGGCCCTCGGCGGCGAGCGTGCGCAGGATCTCCACCAGGCGGGCCTTGGCGGCGTAGTCGAGGCCGCGGGTCGGCTCGTCGAGCAGCAGCAGCGGGGGCCGGGCGGCGAGGACGACGGCCAGGGCCAGGGTGAGCCGCTGGCCCTCGGAGAGGTCGCGCGGGTGGGCGGAGTCCGCGATGCCGGGCAGCAGCCGTTCGACCAGGGCGCGGCAGGTGCCGGGGGCGGTGCCCGCGTCGCCGTCGGCGGCGGCGCACTCGGCGTCGACGCTCTCGCCGTAAAGCAGGTCGCGCGGGTCCTGCGGGACGAGGCCGACCCGGCGGATCAGCTCGGCGGGCCGGGTGCGGTGCGGGGTGAGCCCGCCGACCCGGACGCTGCCGGCTGCGGGCGCGTGCAGGCCGACCAGGGTGCCGAGCAGGGTGGACTTGCCGGCGCCGTTGCGGCCCATGAGGGCGGTGATCTCGCCGGGGTGGAGGGTGAGGTCGAGGCCGCGCAGGGCGGGGACGGGCCCGCGCCGGACGGCGAGGCGCTCGGCCGTGGCGATGAGGGCGGCGGCGCTGTCCGCAGCCGTGGTGGTGCTTCCGGCCGGGGCGGTGGTGCTTCCGGCCGGCGCGGTGGGTGTGGTCAGGGCGGGTCCGGAGGGGTGCAGGCCGTCCAGCCGGGTCCGCAGGCCGGCGGCCTTGCGGCGGGCGTCGCGGACCGAGAGCGGCAGCGGGTGCCAGCCGGCGAGCCGGCCGAGGCCGACGACCGGCGGGTGGACGGGGGAGTGCGCCATCACCTCGGCGGGCTCGCCGAGGACGGGCGGCGCGCCGGGGGTGAGCAGCAGGACCTGGTCGGCGTACTGCACGACGCGTTCCAGCCGGTGTTCGGCCATGAGCACGGTGGTGCCGAGGTCGTGCACCAGCCGCTGCAGCACGGCCAGCACCTCCTCGGCGGCGCCGGGGTCGAGGGCGGAGGTGGGCTCGTCCAGGACCAGGACGCGCGGGTGGACGGTCAGCACCGAGCCGATCGCGACGCGCTGCTGCTGGCCGCCGGAGAGGGAGTTGAGGGCGCGGTCGCGCAGGTCGGCGAGGCCCAGCAGGTCGAGCGTCTCCTCGACCCGGCGCCGCATCACGTCCGACGGCAGGCCCAACGACTCCATGCCGTAGGCGAGTTCGTCCTCGACCGTGTCGGTGACGAAGTGCGCCAGCGGATCCTGGCCCACCGTGCCGACGAGGTCGGCGAGTTCGCGCGGCCGGTGCTCGCGGGTGTCGCGCCCGCCGACGGTGACCCGGCCGTGCAGCACGCCGCCGGTGAAGTGCGGGACGAGGCCGCTGACCGTGCCGAGCAGGGTGGACTTGCCGGAGCCCGACGGGCCCACCAGCAGGCAGAGTTCGCCCTCCGGAACGGTCAGGTCGACGCCGCTGAGAGCAGGGGCGGCGGCGTCGGCGTACTGGACGGAGACCTGCTCGAAGCTGATCACGAGGCCCTCCGGGGCGGGTGCGGGGCGGCGAACGCCGGGACCAGGCCGAGGAGAACGGCGAGGACGGCGGCCAACGGCAGGGTGGGCGCGGTCGGCGGGACGACGATGGGGGCGAAGGCGGCCGGGTCGTGGGCGGCGAGCCAGCCGGTCAGCCCGGCCACGGCGGCGCCCGATCCGGCGGTCAGCCACTCCGGCAGCGCCCACGGGTCGGGCCGGTAGCGCGTCCGTACGGAGCGCCGGCTGCCGAGCAGGAGGCCGGCGACGGCGGCGGCCAGCCCGAGCAGCAGGACGGGCAGCGCCCAGCCGGCGGCGCCGGCGGTCAGCAGCCCGTACGCGGCGAGGCAGATGCCGAGCAGGCCGGCCAGGGTGAGCACGGCCGTGGTGCGGGCCAGCCGCGGCGGTACGTCGGCGGTGCGGCCGAAGCCGCGGGTGTCCATGGCGGCGGCCAGCGCCACCGAACGCTCCAACGCGCCCTCCAGGACGGGGAGTCCGACGCTCAGCACGGCGGCGATGCCGCGGTCGGACCGCCCGCGCAGCCGGCGGGCGGCGCGCAGCCGCTGGACGTCGGCGACCAGGTTGGGCGCGAAGGTCATCGCCACCACGACGGCCACGCCCGCCTCGTAGAGCGCACCGGGCAGGCTGCGCAGCAGCCGGGCCGGGCTGGCCAGGGCGTTCGCGGCGCCGACGCAGACCAGCAGGGTGGCCAGCCGCAGCCCGTCGTAGAGCGCGGCGAGCAGGCCCTCCAGGGTGACCGGGCCGCCGATCCGCACGCCCTGCGCCCAGGCGGGGAGCGGCACTTCGGGGAGGGTGAAGAGCACGTGCGTGCCGGGGACCGGCGACCCGAGCAGCACCGCGAAGACCAGCCGGATGCCGAGCACCAGCAGCCCGAGCCGCAGGAACGCGCCGTACGAACGGGCCCACGGCGCATCCCCGCGCCGGGTGGCGACCACGTAGCCGGCCACGGCGGCGAGCAGGAGCAGGACCAGCGGGTTGGTGGTGCGGGTGGCTGCCGCGCCCAGGCCGAGCGCCCACAGCCACCAGGCCCCGGGGTGCAGTCGGCGGGGGCCGGTGGGCGGGCGGCGGGTGCGGGCGGTGCGGGGCGGGCCGGCGGCGCGGGGTGTGGTCACGGCGGTGGGGTCCAGATCGGTGGCGGGGGCCGGAGCAGGAAGTCGGACCGGCCGACTTCCTGCTCCGGGCTCGTTCGGGCGGGGGCGACTATGGAGACCGGACCACCGGGCGACTATGTAGACCGGTCGTCATAGGGCTCGGTCGCAGCCACAGGTGTCGGGCGTCCTATGTAGACCGATCGGTATATGTAGACCGGTCGGTATAAGTGGACCGGTCTGCATATTCGGTCGCGGCTCGGCGGGAACGGCTCAGCGGCGACGGCGCGCTTGCCAGACGGCGCCCGCGGCCAGAGCGGCGACGAGAACGGCACCGCCGATCACGCCGAGGTCAGGGCCGCCGGCGCTGGACGAGGAGTCGCTGCGGGACGCGACCGAGCCGGCCGGGGGAGTGGCCCCGGGGCCACTGCCCGAGCCGCTGCCCGAGCCGGTGCCGGACCCCGAGTCGGAGCCGGATCCCGAGCCCGGGCCGGCGCCCGCCCCGGGCTGGTCCGCGGCGCCGAGCTGCTCCCCGCACCCCGACCGCGGGTAGCCGGCGATGGCGCAGAGCAGCCCGTTGGTGTCGTACCGCAGCGGCGGGGCGATGGTGGCCAGCACCTCGGCCGAGCTGGCCTTGGCGGGGACGACCGCGCAGGCGCTGCGCTGCCCGGGCGGGTTCTCGCCGGCCGCGTCGGCCGCGGTGCCGAAGTCCAGGACGACGGCCACGCGCTTGCGCCCCTGCTGCCCGGGCGTTCCGCCGCAGACCGACGCGAAGTCCCCGGCCGTGCCGGGCCGCGCGGCGTCCCGGCCGCCGTCCGGGCTGACGGCGAACCGCCACCCGTCCACGGTCCCGTCCGGCGGCACGTACAGGGCGGGCCCCTGCTGCTGGTAGGCCCAGGCGCCGTCGGACCACTTCCAGAACGACCAGTACCGGTACCCGGCGGCCTCCGCGGGGGCCGCCCCCAGCATCAGCAGGATCAGCACCCCCGCGACCACCCCGGCGGCGAACCGGAGCACCGCGGGAGCGACCCGTCGGCACCGCCGGCCGGCGGCGTCCGCGACCGGGACGCCCGCCACCGGGCCTGCCTCAGAAGCGCCGCCCGCCGCCGGGGTGCCGGCCGCCGGTGGCTCGGCGGCCGGCCCGTCCGTGGCAGGGGCGGTCACAGCCGGGCGCCGCGCTTGCGCTGGAGGCTCAGGACCAGGCCGCCGCCGATGCCGATCAGCAGGCCGACGCCGATCAGCCACCACTGGCCGATCCCGCCGTCCTTCTTCTCGTCCTTCGCCGGAGCGGAGGCCGAGGTGGCGGAGGGGGTGGCGGCCGTCGCCTTCGGCGCCGGGCCGAGGGCGGTCAGCTGCGCGGTCAGGTCGCCGCCGAAGGAGGCCGGGTCACGCTGGGCGGCCTGGGCGACGAGGAGCAGGGTGGCGGTGGCCGAGGCGTCGGTGCCGCCCTTGGTCCAGGCGGAGCCCTCCTTGGCCAGCCAGTCCACCGCGCCGGCCGCCTGCTGGGGGTGGCCGCCCTGGATCAGGCCGAGCGCGGCCCAGGCGGTGGCGGTGTAGTCGGGGGTGGGGGCGGCACCGGGGGTGGTGAGGGTGAGGTGCTGGCCGCCCGCGGCGAGCTGGGCGGCGAGGTAGGCGCCCACGGCCTCGCCGGAGTCGGTGCGGGCGACGGTCTTCGCGGCGGCGTCGGAGCCACCGGCGCAGGCGAGCGCCTTGGGCGCGGCGTCCGTCCGGTTGGTGTTGGCGACCGGCAGCTTGCCGCCGACGGCGGCGAGCGCGGCCTGCCCGGTGGCGAGCCCGTTCGCCTCGAGCGCACCGTCCGACTTGGGCTGGTAGAAGAAGGCGCCCTGCTGGTCGGTGGGGGCGGCGCAGCCGAGCTGGAAGAACGCCAGCCCGTCGAAGGCGTTCTTGCCCGCCTTGGCGACGCCGGCCGGGTCGGTCTTGGCGGCGAACAGGGCGTTCACGGCCAGGCCGGTGGAGTTGGCGTCGCCGGGGCTGCCGGGGTTGAAGGCCCAGCTGCCGTCCGCGTTCTGGTTGGCCTTGAGCCACTGGACGCCCTTGTCGACGGCGTCCTGGTGCCCGCCGAGCGCGACCAGGGCCTGGATCGCGACGGCGGTCGCGTTGCTGTCCTCCAGGGTGGCGTCGCACGCGGCGGCGGTGTCGGCGCGGAACGACGGCCACCCGCCGTCCGCGCACTGCTGGCCGGTGAGCCAGGAGACGGCGGAGTCGGCCGGCGTCACCTTGGCGCCCGCGAGCGCGGTGAGCGCGAGCGACTGGCGCCACACGCCGTCGTACTTCGGGTCGCCCTTGCCGTACAGGCCGTCGGGGACGGGGGCGGCGGCGCTGGGCGAGGGGGGGCTGTCGGCGAGGGCCGGCCCGGCGGCCGCGCCGGCGAGCAGGGTGGCGGACAGGGCGACGGCGCCCAGGCGGGCGGCGGTGAGCATGGTGGAGATGAGCCTTTCGGTGAGCGGTGGTGACCCGGGTGGGCCGCTCCGTAGTCCTCGACGGTGCCGGGCGCGGGTGCTTCCGGGCCGGCCGCTCGCCCCTCCCCGGGCACTCCGACTCGCCCGGCCGGTGCGTGCCGGGCTCACGGTTGCGGGGTCAGTGCCGGATTCGCACCGGCTTTCCCCGGAGGAGAGGCGGGATGGAGTTGTCCTGCGCGTGGTGCTGCCCACCGACTCTAGCCGCCGTTCCGGGGACCGCCGGACCGCCCTGGCGAGAACACGTTCCACCCGGGGAGGAGCAGCCCGTACCACCGCGCCCGGGCCGCCGCACCGGGCCGGGGCGGACACCGCGCCGGGACGGCCCGGACACCGCGTCGGCCCGGGGCGGGCGCC
>NZ_JBEYVJ010000227.1:0-11961 GCF_040643935.1 Kitasatospora sp. NPDC047058
AGCTTCCGGGGCGCGACGGCCTACTCGCCGTCGACCTGTCCTACCGGGCTGCAGCTGAGCTCGGCCGGCAGCTGCACGAGGACGCCGAGCCCGTGCGCGTCGTCGACCAGCAGGGCGGCGCCGGACGCGCGGGCGGCGGCGGAGAGTCCGGGCAGCGGGGCGGCGTTGCCGTCGACCGAGAAGACGGAGTCGGTGACCACCAGCGCCCGGCGGTGGGTGCGTCCGGCGAGTGCCGCGCGGACGGCGTCCGGGTCGCTGTGCGGGGCGCGGTGGACGTCGCCGCGGGCGAGCCGGCAGCCGTCGATCAGCGAGGCGTGGTTGTACGCGTCGGAGACGATCAGGGTGTCCGGGTCGGTGAGCGCGGTCAGCGCGGCCAGGTTGGCGGTGTAGCCGGAGGAGAACACCAGGGCGGCCTCGACCCCGCAGAACTCGGCCAGCTCGTCCTCGAGTTCGGTGTGCAGGGCGGTGGTGCCGGTGACCAGCCGGGAGCCGGTGGCGCCGCCGCCCCAGCGCAGTGCGGCGTCGGCGGCGGCCCGGGTGACGACCGGGTGGCGGGTCAGGCCGAGGTAGTCGTTGCCGGCCAGGTCGAGCACCGGGTCGTCGGCGGGGCGGCTGCGCAGCGTCCGGGTGAGGCCGGCGCGGGCGCGCAGCGCGGCCGTCTCGTCGAGCCAGTCGAAGACGGCAGCCGGGGTGCGGACGGGCGGTTCGGACGCGGTGCGGTGGACCATGGTCGGCACTCTGGCACGCCCAGCGCGCGGCGGGCAATGTGCGAAGCGGCACATGCCCGTCGGCACATTCACTGCTCATGAGCCTTTCATTCGCCTTTCATTCGCCGCAAAAAGGCCCGTGCTTCGTTTCCATCGCCGGTATTTCGCCAGGAACCCGAAGTCCTTCCCAGGGATTTTCAGTCATCCGTTCGATCGGTCGCGCTCCCCGGCGGTCTGGACACGGGGGATACCCGGACGGCAGCTCCCGAATTCGAACGCCGGAGCCGTCCGACCGCGCCCCCGCCGTCCCGGGGAGCTGAGCCGCGCGCTCCCCGCCGTCCCCGCCCGCCCCGGCGGACCGGCCCCGGGCTTTGCCCGGGGCCGTGGCGAGCAGGCAAGATAGCCGGGTGACCCTCCTTGATCTGATGCCGAAGCCCGCCACTCCCGACGCCCTGTACGAGACGTTCGCCGCCTGGGCGGAGGAGCGCGGGATCACGCTGTACCCGGCGCAGGAGGAGGCGCTGATCGAGCTGGTGTCGGGCAACAACGTGATCCTGGCGACGCCGACCGGCTCCGGCAAGAGCCTGGTCGCCGCGGGGGCGCACTTCGCGGCGCTGGCGGAGGGGCAGCGGACCTTCTACACCGCGCCGATCAAGGCGCTGGTGTCGGAGAAGTTCTTCGACCTGTGCAAGGTGTTCGGCACCGAGCAGGTCGGCATGATGACCGGCGACGCGAGCGTGAACCCGACCGCGCCGATCATCTGCTGCACCGCCGAGGTGCTGGCCCAGATCGCGCTGCGGGACGGCACGCGGGCCGACATCGGCCAGGTCGTGATGGACGAGTTCCACTTCTACGCGGAGCCGGACCGCGGCTGGGCCTGGCAGATCCCGCTGCTGGAGCTGCCGCAGGCGCAGTTCCTGCTGATGTCGGCGACGCTCGGCGACGTCCGCCGCTTCGAGGAGGACCTCACCCGCCGCACCGGCCGGCCGACCACCGTCGTGCGCTCCGCCACGCGGCCCGTCCCGCTGTTCTACGAGTACCGCCGCACCACCCTGCACGACACCCTCGAAGAGCTGCTGAAGACCGGTCAGGCGCCGGTCTACGTCGTGCACTTCACGCAGAAGGAGGCGGTGGAGCGGGCGCAGTCGCTGATGAGCATCAACATGTGCTCGAAGGCGGAGAAGGACGCCATCGCCGACCTGATCGGCAACTTCCGCTTCACCACCAAGTTCGGCCGCAACCTGTCCCGGTTCGTGCGGCACGGCATCGGCGTGCACCACGCCGGCATGCTGCCCAAGTACCGCCGGCTGGTCGAACGCCTCGCCCAGGCGGGCCTGTTGAAGGTGATCTGCGGGACGGACACGCTCGGCGTGGGCGTCAACGTGCCGATCCGCACGGTGCTCTTCACCGCGCTGTCCAAGTACGACGGCGTGCGGGTGCGCGTCCTGCGGGCCCGCGAGTTCCACCAGATCGCCGGCCGGGCCGGGCGGGCCGGCTTCGACACCGTGGGCCAGGTCGTCGCGCAGGCGCCGGAGCACGTGATCGAGAACGACAAGGCCGTCGCCAAGGCGGGCGACGACCCGAAGAAGAAGCGCAAGATCGTCCGGAAGAAGGCGCCGGAGGGCTTCGTCGGCTGGTCCGAGGAGACCTTCGAGCGGCTGATCGCCGCCGACCCGGAGCCGCTGGTCTCCCGCTTCAAGGTCAGCCACGCGATGCTGCTCTCGGTGATCGGCCGGCCCGGCAACGCCTTCGACGCGATGCGCAAGCTGCTCACCGACAACCACGAGGACCGGGCCGCCCAGCGCCGGCACATCCGCTCCGCGGTCGCCATCTCCCGCTCGCTGCTGGAGGGCGGCATCGTCGAGCGGCTGCCGGAGCCGGACTCCGAGGGCCGGATCGCCCGCCTCACCCTGGACCTGCAGGAGAACTTCGCGCTCAACCAGCCGCTCTCCACCTTCGCGCTGGCCGCCTTCGAGCTGCTCGACCCGGCCTCGCCCTCGTACGCGATGGACGTCGTCTCCGTCGTCGAAGCCACCCTCGACGACCCGCGCCAGATCCTCGCCTCGCAGCAGAACAAGGCGCGCGGCGAGGCGATCGGCGAGATGAAGCGCGACGGCATCGAGTACGAGGAGCGGATGGAGCGGCTCCAGGAGATCACCTACCCGAAGCCGCTGGAGGAGCTGCTCACCCACGCCTACGAGGTGTACCGGCGGGTGCACCCGTGGATCGGCGACCACCAGCTCCAGCCGAAGTCCGTGGTCCGCGACCTGTACGAGCGGGCGATGACCTTCACCGACTACGTCGGCCACTACGAGCTGGCGCGGACCGAGGGCATCGTGCTCCGCTACCTGGCGGGCGCGTACAAGGCGCTGGAGCAGACCGTCCCCGAGGACGTCAAGACCGACGACCTCAAGGACGTCATCGCCTGGCTCGGCGAGCTGGTCCGCCAGGTCGACTCCAGCCTGCTGGACGAGTGGGAGCAGTTGGCCAACCCGACCGAGCCGCAGGCCGCCGAGGTCACCCTGGACGACAAGCCGGCGCCGGTCACGGCCAACGCCCGCGCGTTCCGGGTGCTGGTGCGCAACGAGATGTTCCGCCGGGTCGAGCTGGCGGCGCTGGAGCACTACGACGCGCTGGGCGAGCTGGACGGCGAGTACGGCTGGGACGCCGACCGCTGGGCGGACGCGATGGACGGGTACTGGGAGGAGTACGACGACCTCGGCACCGGCCCGGACGCGCGCGGCCCGAAGATGCTGCTGATCGAGGAGGAGGACTCCGCCTGGAAGGTCCGGCAGATCTTCGACGACCCGGAGGGCGACCACGACTGGGGCATCAGCGCCGAGGTCGACCTGTACGGCTCGGACGAGGAGGGCCGGGCGGTGCTGCGGGTCACCGCGGTGGACCGGCTGGACGGCTGACGCCGGCGCCGGCTGACGGAGCCTGACGGAGCGACGGCGGGGGCCCACCGTGTGGTGGGCCCCCGCCGTGTTGCGTTCCTGCCGTATTGCGTTTCCTGCCGTGCTGCGTTCCTGCCGTCATGACTGCCGCGCGACGCGGCAGCACCGCGTGGCGCGGCGCCTCACATCCACATGAACGGCGCGCCCGCGGAGAACGAGACGGCGCGGGTGGCCTCCTCCAGCAGCTGCTCCGGGCCCGGCACCGGCGTCCCCGACGGGACGGCGACCGGGGTCACCGGCGCACCCGGAGCCCCCGGGGCGGTGGTGGCCGGGGCGGTGGGCGACGGCGAGGCCCCGTGCGGCTCGGCCATCCGCGAGCTGGTGACGGTCACGTGCCGGCCGACCGCCTCGACCCGCTGCTCCGTGCCGGGCTTGGCGGCGCCGGCGGGCAGGGCGGGGGCGGTGGAGGCGTCCGGGAGGATGAAGGCGAGCACGGCGGGCTTGGCCCGCAGGGTCTCGGCGGCCTTGGCGGCGGTGGCCTGGTCGGCGAAGCGCAGCAGGGTGAGGCTGCTGAGCACCGGCTTGTCCTGGCCGGCGAAGCTGACGGTCAGATAGCCCTGGCAGCCGCTCTCGCGGAGCGGGTCCTGGGTGCGGTCCTGCAGCGTCTCGGTGCAGTTCTCGCCCTGCCGGACGCCGGAGCGCCTGCCCTTGTAGGTGCCGACCTCGACCACGCGCTGGGCGGGGAAGAGGGTGTCGACGTTGAGGCCCTCGGGGTCGGCGCTGCTGCGCGGCGGCGGGTTGCCGACGACCGGCGGCGTCATGGAGGCGTCCTTGCTGGACGGTCCGAGGCCGGGTATGAAGTCGCCGGGCGTCGGGCGGGTGATGATCCAGCCGCCGGCGGTCACCACCCCGACCACCACGATCCAGCCCACGGCCCGCCGGGCGCCGATCCTCCTGGCCGGCCGCCGGTACGCACCGGCGGGCTGATCGGTGGTTCCGTGGTCTCCCGGTGACGGGGTGCGCTCCCCCTGCGTGGTCATGGCGCAGATTCTAAGCAGTGTCCGGGTGGTGTGGATCACGGGGGCGGTCACTGACGATCACTCACCCTACCGGCGGGTAACCGAACGGGCGGCGGACCCGCCGACGGCCGTGACCTGCGACGTGACCTGCGCCACTACCGTCAGCGGCGACACTGTGACAACTCGCACATCCTCCCCCGGATCTTCTGGTGGGTTTCCTCTGGCGTCGCGCGTCGGCCACCAGGCAGGATCAGGCCCATGGATCTGCTCGATACCCTCACCGCCAAGGGCCTGCGCGGGGAAGCCCCCACCCGCGAGGAGGCGCTCGCCGTCCTCGCCACCACCGACGACGAGCTGCTGGACGTGGTCGCAGCCGCCGGACGGGTGCGCCGGCGGTGGTTCGGCCGCCGGGTCAAGCTCAACTACCTGGTGAACCTCAAGAGCGGGCTCTGCCCCGAGGACTGCAACTACTGTTCGCAGCGCCTGGGCTCCAAGGCCGAGATCCTGAAGTACACCTGGCTGAAGCCCGACCAGGCCGCCGACGCGGCGCGGGCGGGCGTCGCGGGCGGCGCCAAGCGGGTCTGCCTGGTCGCCAGCGGCCGCGGGCCGACGGACCGCGACATCGACCGGGTCACCGACACCGTCGCCGCCATCAAGGACGCCGACCCGGCCGTCGAGGTCTGCGCCTGCCTCGGCCTGCTCTCCGACAACCAGGCCGAGCGGCTCAAGGCGGCCGGCGTCGACGCCTACAACCACAACCTCAACACCTCCGAGGCCACCTACGCCGGCATCACCACCACCCACACCTACGCGGACCGGGTGGACACCGTGCAGAAGGCGCACGGCGCGGGCCTGTCCGCCTGCTCCGGCCTGATCGCGGGCATGGGCGAGAGCGACGAGGACCTGGTGGACGTGGTCTTCGCGCTGCGCGAGCTGGGCTCGGACTCGGTGCCGGTCAACTTCCTCATCCCGTTCGAGGGCACCCCGCTGGCCAAGGAGTGGCACCTCACCCCGCAGCGCTGCCTGCGCATCCTGGCGATGGTCCGCTTCGTCAACCCGGACACCGAGGTGCGGATCGCGGGCGGCCGCGAGGTGCACCTGCGCACGATGCAGCCGCTCGGCCTGCACATCGCCAACTCGATCTTCCTCGGCGACTACCTGACCAGCGAGGGCCAGGCCGGGCAGGCCGACCTCGACATGATCAAGGACGCCGGCTTCGAGGTCGAGGGCGCCGGCGAGGCCACCCTCCCCCGGCACCGGGCCGACATCGCCTCGGCGGTGGCCGGCGGGTCCTGCGGGACCGGCGGCGGCTGCGGCCCGTGCGGCGGCGGACACGGCGGGGCGTCCGAGGCGTCCGACGCGCCCGCGGCGGCCGAGGAGGCGCACGGCTGCGGGCCCTGCGGCGGCCACGCCGCGCCGGCCACCGCAACCGTGACGGCCGCCGAGGCGACCGAGTCCGCCGAGGCCACCGACTCCGGCGAGTCCGCCCTGCCGAACCCGAACGACGAGCTGCGCAGCGACCTGGTCCGGGTGCGGCGCCGCGGGGCCGGCACCGAGCTGGCGCCGAACGCCTGATCACGCCGGAAAGGTCCGTCATCACCATGGCTCAGCTCCCCGGTGGCGCGCTGCCCACCGACGCCCTGCTCGCGCTCGACCGGGCGCACGTCTGGCACCCGTACGGCCCGATGCCCGGCACCGCCACCCCGTACGTGGTCGAATCCGCGTCCGGGGTGCGGCTCCGGCTCGCCCGGCCCGCCGAGGGCCGGGACGAGCTGGTCGACGGGATGTCGTCCTGGTGGGCGGCGATCCACGGCTACGGGCACCCGGTGCTCGACGAGGCGGTGCGCGCGCAGCTGGGCCGGATGAGCCACGTCATGTTCGGCGGGCTCACCCACGAGCCCGCCGTCCGGCTGGCCGCACGGCTGGTGGAGATCACGCCGGAGCCGCTGCAGCACGTCTTCCTGGCCGACTCCGGCTCGGTGGCCGTCGAGGTCGCCATGAAGATGTGCCTGCAGTACTGGCAGTCCACCGGCCGGCCGGAGAAGCGGCGGCTGCTCACCTGGCGCGGCGGCTACCACGGCGACACCTTCCACCCGATGTCGGTCTGCGACCCGCAGGGCGGCATGCACCACCTGTGGGGCGGGGTGCTGCCCGGCCAGCTGTTCGCACCGCAGCCGCCGGCCGGCTTCGACGCCCCGCTGGACGCCGAATACGCGGCGCGGTTCGACGCGTTGATGGAGCGTCACGCGGGCGAGCTGGCCGCCGTCATCGTCGAACCGGTGGTGCAGGGCGCGGGCGGGATGCAGTTCCACTCCCCCGCCTACCTGCGGATGCTGCGTGAACTCTGCGACCGGCACGGCGTCCTGCTCGTCTTCGACGAGATCGCCACCGGCTTCGGCCGCAGCGGCGCGCTGTTCGCGGCGGACCACGCCGGCG
This sequence comes from Kitasatospora sp. NPDC047058, assembly GCF_040643935.1. Taxonomy (NCBI): domain Bacteria; kingdom Bacillati; phylum Actinomycetota; class Actinomycetes; order Kitasatosporales; family Streptomycetaceae; genus Kitasatospora; species Kitasatospora sp. NPDC047058. The sequence goes on from NZ_JBEYVJ010000227.1 coordinate 7,060, forward strand.
TCTCGCCGGACGTGATGTGCCTCGGCAAGGCGATGACCGGCGGCTACCTGACGATGGCCGCCGCCCTGTGCACCGGTGAGATCGCGGACGGGATCAGCCGCGGCGAGATGCCGGTCCTCGCCCACGGACCGACGTTCATGGGCAACCCGCTCGCCGCCGCGGTCGCCAACGCCTCGATCGACCTGCTGCTCGGCCAGGACTGGCAGGTCGAGGTGAAGCGGATCGAGTCCGGGCTGCGGGACGGCCTGGCCGACACGGCCGCACTGCCGGGCGTCCACGACGTCCGGGTCCAAGGTGCCATCGGCGTGGTGCAGTTGGACCACCCGGTGGACGTGGCCGCCGCCACCGCCGCGGCCGCCCGGGAGGGGGTCTGGCTGCGCCCGTTCCGGGACCTGATCTACACCATGCCGCCGTTCGTGACAGGGGACGAGGACGTGGCGAAGATCGCTGCCGCGGTGACCGCAGCGGCGGTGGCCGGATGACCGCCCCCCAGGTGCTCTTCGTGACCGGGACCGGCACCGAGGTCGGCAAGACGGTGACCACGGCCGCCGTCGCCTCGGCCGCCGTCCAGGCCGGCCTGCGGGTCGCGGTGCTCAAGCCCGGGCAGACCGGTGTCGCCCCCGGCGAGCCGGGGGACGCCGAGGAGGTGGCCCGGCTGGTCGGCGCGCCGCTCACGCTGCGCGAACTCGCCCGTTACCCCGAGCCGTTGGCGCCCGACACGGCCGCCCGCCGGGCCGGCCTGCCCTGCCTCACGCCGGCCCGGACCGCCGAGGCCGTCGCCGAACTCGCCCAGAACCACGACCTGGTGCTGGTCGAGGGCGCCGGCGGCCTGCTGGTCCGCTACGACGAGGACGGCCGCACGCTCGCCGACCAGGCGCTCGCCGTCCGCGAACTCGGCCTGCCCGCCGAGCTGTTGCTGGTCGCGACGGCCGGCCTCGGCACGCTCAACACCACCGCGCTCACCGCGGAGGCACTGGCCGCGCGCGGCCTGCCGCTGTTCGGCGTGGTCATCGGCTCCTGGCCGGGCTACCCCGGCCTCGCCGACCGCTGCAACCTCGCCGACCTGCCGCGCTCGGCCGGCGCACCCCTGCTCGGTGCCCTGCCCGAACGCGCCGCCGGCACCGGGGACTTCGCCACCCTGGCCCGCACCGCCCTCGCTCCGCCCCTGCACGGACGGTGGGACGCGGAGCGGTTCGCCGCAGCGAACGCACCGGCGTAACACCCGGGCCCCAGGGGGCGGAACGGCGCAGGTTTCGCTCGATGGAGTGAGATTCCCCGTCCGCTCCGGCGGTGGCCCGGGAGGGCTCAATACCGTTCTCGGCATGACAGACGGCCTGACGGTAGACGAGTCCCTCCGGGCCCTCGCCGCACTCGAAGCGGCGTGGAACGACGACGACGAGGCGCTCGCCGCGCTCTCCGCCGGCTACCCCGGCGAACAGCCCCTCCCGGCGCTGGTCGCGGCGTACGGCGAGCACGCCGTCGACACCCTGATGGCGCTCGCCTTCGGCCTCAGCTCCGGCATGACGGAGGAGGAGCTGGAGGCGATCACCGACGCGGTGAGCTCCAACATCGGCGCCCGGATGGCCGCCCTGCTCGCGCACACGCTCCGGGCCTGGGGCGCGACGGCCTCCGCCGACGACCTCACAGTGACCAAGGCCATCGCCCGCGCGGTCATCGACGCCCTGCGCGCGGTCACCGAGGAGCCGAGCCAGACCGACGTCCTGCCGTTGCTCGCCACCTTCCGCACCTACGCGCTCAGCCACTCCTGACGGCCTGACCGTCTGACCGGCTGCTCGCCGGACGGCCTGACGGCCTGGCCCCCGGGGGTCGGCCGAGCGCGGTCAGGCGGTCAGGGGCTTGACCCAGCGGCTCCACTGCGGCTCGGGCCCGTAGCCGGCCGCCTGCCAGGTGCGTTGGCCGAGGCCGTTGTCGTTCAGCACCATCGCGTCGGCACGGCGGCCGCCGAGCGCGGTGAAGCGGGCCTCCGCGGCGGCCAGCAGGGCGGCACCGAGGCCCCGGCGGCGGTGGGCGGGGTCGACGGCGAGGCGGTAGAGGTGGCAGCGCCAGCCGTCCCAGCCCGCGATCACGGTGCCGACGATCTCTCCGCCGTCCCGCTCCGAACCGGTCGGCGCGGCGACGATCAGGCACTCAGGGTCGCGGGCGAGCAGGGCGGCGACGCCGTCGGCGTCGTCCGTGATGCTGGTCCCCTTCGCCGCGCGGGCCCAGAGGGCCAGCACGGCGGGGATCTCGTCGGGGGTGGCGGTGCGCAGCACGAAGTCCTGGATCATGACGGCGTGTCTACCAGGGCGGCCGTTCCACGCGCCGGGATTTCCGCAGTGCGGACGTGGCCGCCGGGCTCAGGCGGCGCCGGTGCTCAGGTGGCCGCCGGGCTCAGGTCGCGCCGGTGCTCAGGTGGCCGCCGGGCTCAGGTCGCGCCGGTGCTCAGGTGGCCGCCGGGTCGAGCCGCCAGACCGTGGTGGTCTTGAGCGCGGCGTCTTCGAGGTCCGCGACCACCGGGACGTCGTACGCGGCCAGGGCGGTGAAGCGTTCGCGCGGCAGGTAGGCCCGGCCGGGGTCGCCGACGATCACCACTGCGCCGCGGGCCCGTGCCCGCTCCAGGAAGGGCAGGAACCGGGCGGCCATCGCCCGCTCGTAGAAGACGTCGCCGGCGAGCACCACCTCGGCCGGTCCCCCGTCGCCGTCCAACAGGTCCGCCACGGCCGCCTCGACCCGCACGCCGTTCGCCTCCGCGTTCACCCCGATCGCGGCCACCGCGTAGGCGTCGATCTCCGCGGCGCGCACCGACCGGGCGCCGCGCAGCGCCGCCGCGATCCCGACCAGACCCGACCCGGCCGCCAGGTCGAGCACCGAGCGGCCCGCGACCAGCCCCGGGTGGTCCAGCACGTACCGCGCCACCCCGACCCCGCCCGCCCAGGCGAACGCCCAGAACGGCGGCGCCAGCCCGGACTCGCCGCGCTCCGCCTCCGTGGTCTCCCACAGGGCGATGGCGTCCTCGGCCATGTGCAGGGTGACCTCGGGCACGAACGGGACGGGTGTCAGCCGGGTCTCCCGCTGCACAAAGCTCCGGTCCGACAGCGCAGTTACCCCCGGGTGAACGTCCCGCGTCTGGTTGAGCATGCCCGCAGCATAGAGGCTCGGGCCCTGCTCGCCCGACCACCTCGCGCCCGTCGGCGGGCTCGCGCCGGACGCGCGCCGGACGTACGCGGCTCCGCCCGGACGCCGGATCACGCACGGCCACCCGGTGCGTACCATTTCGATACCGAAGCCTGGGTGAGCTGCGAAGATGCTCGCCCGCCGGGCCCGGCCCCCGGTAGCATCCGGCACGTGCCCTCCGGGCCCGGCGCAGGCGGCCCAGCGTCGTCGTGCCCGTGGTCCGGGCGGCGGACTCGCGCGGAACACCCGGTGCCCGTCACTCCGCGGCCGGCACCCGGTCTCCGCGCACTCGGCACCGCGCGCCAGGGCTGTCGCGCGAACGGCGAAGGGCAGCGTTTTGGCGGATCGGCTCACCGGAGGAGACTCCTCGCTGCTGCGGCGGATCAACGCGGCGGTCACGCTTCGGGCGCTGCGGGCCGGCCAATCGGTGACCCTCACTCAACTGGTCGGGGACACCGGACTCTCCCGGCCGACGGTGGAGGGCGTGATCGAGGGCCTGGTCGAGACCGGCCTGGTCGCCGAGGTGGAGCAGCCGCAGAACGGCGGCCAGTCCGGCGGCACCGGCCGTCGCGGCCGTCCGGCCCGCTGGTTCCGGTTCCGGGCCGAGGCCGGGCACATCCTCGGCATCGAGATCGGCGTGCACGACGTCCGGGTCATCCTGGCCGATCTCACCGGCGAGGTGGTGGGCAGCCAGGACCGGCCGATCGAGGAGGGCCTGGAGGCCGAGGACCGGATCGCCGCGCTGCGCCCGGTGGTCACCGACGTCCTGCGCAAGGCCGGTGTCTCGCGGGACAACCTCTGGGCGGTCGGCGTCGGCACCCCCGGCATCGTCGACCGGGACGGCAGCGTACGGCTGGGCACCGCCATGCCCGGCTGGACCGGCTTCGAGCTGGGCGCCCGGCTGCGCCGGTCGTTCCGCTGCCCGGTGCTGATCGAGAACGACGCCAACCTGGCCGCCATCGCCGAGCACTGGCAGGGCGCGGCGGTGGGCGCGGACGACGTGGTGTTCGTGATGGCCGGTCTCAGCCCGGGCGCCGGCTCGCTGATCAACGGCCGGCTGCACCGCGGCTTCGGCGGCGCGGCCGGTGAGATCGGCGCCCTGCACCTGCTCGGCCAGGAGGTCACCCCCGAGCGCCTGCTCTCCACCACCGGCAAGCCGCTCAACCCGCTGGACGAGGCGGCCGTCGCCCGGGTGCTGAGGCTCGCCCGCGAGGGCGACGAGGTGGCGAAGGTGGCGATGGACCGCTTCCTGACCCGTCTGGTGCAGGGCGTCGCGGCGCTGGTGCTGGCGATCGACCCGCAGCTGGTGGTGATCGGCGGCTGGGCGGCCGGGCTGGACGGCGTGCTGGAGCCGCTGCGCGAGCGGCTCGCCCAGTTCACCCTGCGTGCGCCCGAGGTTGCGCTGGCCGCGCTGGGCGCGGAGGTCGTCGCGATGGGCGCCCTGCGGGTGGCGCTGGACCAGGTCGAGGAGCAGCTGTTCGCCGTGGACCCGCCGACGGGCACCGCCGTCCGGAGCTGAGCCGCTCCCGGTGAACGACTCAGGCCCGGACACCTGTGGGTGCGTCCGGGCCTGGGCCTGAGGGTGTTTCGGGGTGGTCTCGGGGGGGGGTCGTTCAGGAGGCGGTGCGGACCTCGGGGCCCGGGCCGGGCCCCGCGGCCCGGCGGGGGCGCCCGTCCCCGGCGCCCGCACACGATCTGCGCTGGGTGGTCGGGGTGGGGGGCGTGGGT
>NZ_JBEYVJ010000228.1:0-11901 GCF_040643935.1 Kitasatospora sp. NPDC047058
GGCCCCGGCTCGCGCACCGCCGGGGCCGCAGCCGTGAGCGGTCACGTGAGCGGTCAGCAGATCCGCGGCAGTTGCTCGCCCATCGGGAGGTCCACCACCCGGGTACCGCCGAAGGCGGTGCGGGCGACGACCATGCCGGGGTGGTCGGGGACGCACTCGCCGATCACCGCCGCGCCCGCGCCCAGCGGGTGGGCCCGCATGGCGGCGAGCACGGCGTCCGCCTCCTGGCGCGGCACGAAGGCGACCAGCTTGCCCTCGTTGGCGACGTACATCGGGTCGAGGCCCAGCACGGCGCAGGCGTTCGCCACCTCCGGGGGCACCGGGACGGAGCGTTCGTTCACCACCACGCCCACGCCGGCCGCCGCCGCGATCTCGTTGAGCGCCGCGGCCAGGCCGCCCCGGGTGGGGTCGCGCAGGACGTGCAGGTCGGGGGTGACGGCCAGCATCGCCTCGACCAGGCCGCCGAGCGCGGCACAGTCGCTCTCGATCCCGACCCCGAACTCCAGGCCCTCGCGGACGCTCATGATCGCGACGCCGTGCAGTCCGATCTCCCCGCTGACGATCACCACGTCGCCCGGGGCCGCCCGCTGCGGTCTGATGTCGACGCCCGCCGGGACGAGCCCGATGCCGGCGGTGTTCAGGTAGACGCCGTCGCCGTGGCCGGCCTCGACCACCTTGGTGTCCCCGGTGACGACCTCCACCCCGGCCGCACGGGCGGCGGCGCCCATCGACCGGGCCACCCGGTCCACCACGGCCATCTCCACCCCTTCCTCCAGGATGAAGCCGCAGGAGAGGTAGGCGGGCCGCGCGCCGCTCATGGCGAGGTCGTTGACCGTCCCGTTGACGGCGAGGTCGCCGATGCCGCCGCCGGGGAAGAACAGCGGCCGGACGACGTAGGAGTCGGTGGAGAAGGCCAGCCTGGCGCCGCCGAGTTCGAGGACCGCGGAGTCCGCGAGGCCGGCCAGGGTCCGGCCGCCGAACGCGGGGGCGAAGAGGCCGGTCACGAGCTCGGCGGACATCGCCCCGCCGCCGCCGTGCCCCATCACCACCCGGGGGTGGTCGCGCAGCGGCAGCGGGCAGCTCCACCCGGAGAAGTCCGGCTCGGCCGGCCGGCCGGCGGACGGCCCGGGGACCGGCCCGGTCAGGATCTCGGTGTCAGCCAACGGGGCTCGCCTCCCGGGAAACGCCCGGCGTGCCGAGCCGCCGGTAGAGGTAGTACGCGGCGCAGGCCCCCTCGCTGGACACCATGGTGGCGCCGAGCGGGGTTCGCGGGGTGCAGACGGTGCCGAAGGCCTCGCACTGGTTCGGCTTGAGCAGGCCCTGCAGGACCTCGCCGCTGCGGCACTGCGCGGGTTCGCAGGTGGTGATCCCGGCGACGTCGAAGCGGTACTCGGCGTCGTGGTCGCGGTAGCGCGGCGAGAGCCGCCAGCCGCTCTGCGGGATGACGCCGATCCCGCGCCAGGCCCGGTCGGTCACCTCGAAGACGTCCTCCAGCATGGCCCGCGCCGCCGGGTTGCCCTCCGGCCGGACGGCCCGCGGGTAGGCGTTGTCGACGGTGTACTCCCCACGCTCCAACTGCCGTACGGTGCGGCGGATCCCCTCCAGGATGTCCAGGGGCTCGAAGCCGGTGACCACGATCGGCACCCGGTGGCGCGCGGCCAGCCCGGGGTACTCGTCGGTGCCCATCACGCTGCACACGTGCCCGGCGGCGAGGAAGCCCTGCACCCGGCACTCCGGCGCGTTCATGATGGCCTCGATGGCCGGGGGCACGCGCACGTGCGAGACGAGCATGCTGAAGTTGCGCACGCCCTGCTTCCTGGCCTGGTGGACGGCCATGGCGTTCGGCGGGGCGGTGGTCTCGAACCCGATGCCGAAGAAGACCACCTCGCGGTCCGGGTTCTCCCGGGCGATCCGCAGCGCGTCCAGCGGCGAGTAGACCACGCGCACGTCACCGCCCTCGCCGCGGACGCGGAACAGGTCGCGGTCGGTGCCCGGCACCCGCAGCATGTCGCCGAACGAGCAGAAGATCACCCCGGGCCGGGAGGCGATCGCCAGGGCCCGGTCGATCACCTCCAGCGGGGTGACACAGACCGGACACCCCGGCCCGTGAATCAACTCCACGCCCTCCGGGAGCAGTTGGTCGATGCCGTGCCGGATGATGGTGTGCGTCTGCCCGCCGCACACCTCCATCAGCGCCCACGGTCTGGTGACCGCCGCCCTGATGTCGGCGAGCAGGCCGCCCGCCAGCTCCGGGTTCTGGAACTCCTCCAGGTACCTCACTGCCGCTCCTCCGTTCCGGCCAGACCGGCCGCCGCCTCCCACGGGTCGCCGAACTCCTCCTGCAACAGGCCGAGTTCGGCGAAGAGATCCAGGGTCCGCCGGGCCGACTCCTCGTCCAGCCGCTGCAGGGCGAACCCGACGTGCACGATGGCGTACTCACCCACCTCCAGGTCGGGGAGGTACTCCAGGCACACGTCCTTGACGACTCCGCCGAAGTCGACGACCGCCATCCGCGTCCCGTCGCGCTCCGCGATCTCCATCACCCTGCCGGGCACCGCCAGGCACATGCGGTCTCTCCTCTCAACCGGCGCCCGGGCCCCCGGCCCGGGCGGCCACCATCAGCTGACCGAGGGCCAGTCCGCCGTCGTTGGGCGGCACCCGGCGGTGCCGCAGCACGGTGAAGCCGTCCGCCCGGAGGCCCCGCGCACAGTCGGAGGAGAGCAGGGCATTGGCGAAGACCCCTCCGGTCAGCGCGACCGTCTCCAGGCCGTGTTCCTCCCGGGCGGACCGGCACATCGCGCGGACCAGGCCGGCCACGGCGCCGTGGAACCGTGCGGCGACCAGCCCGCTCGACGCGCCGGCGGCGAGGTCCGCGACCACCGCGGCCAGCACCGGCCCGGGATCGCCGGTCAACTCCCTTCCCTCCCGGCGCAGTCCGAATCCGTAGGCGTGGTCGGCCGGTCCGTGGGCCAGGGCCGCGGCCTCCAGCTCGATCGCGGCCTGCGCCTCGTACCCGGCCTGGTGGCACACGCCGGCCAGCGAGGACACCGCGTCGAACAGCCGCCCCATGCTGGACGTCGGCACGCAGTTCAGCGACCGCTCCAACTGCCGCCGGAGCACCACGGATTCGCCCTCCGGACAGGCCAGGACGGACGGCAGTCCGGCCGCCCACGGGAGGCCCGCCGCCCAGAGGTGGGCGAGCGCCATCCGGTACGGGCGCGCCACCGCCGCATCGCCGCCCGGCAGCGGGACGTACCCCAGGTGCCCGAAGCGGCGGAAGCCGTCGTAGTCGGCGAGCAGCACCTCACCGCCCCACACCGCGCCGTCGTCCCCGTACCCGGTGCCGTCGAAGGCGACCCCGATGACGGGACGGCGCCCGTCCAGCCCGTGCTCCGCCATGACCGAGGCGACGTGCGCGTGGTGGTGCTGCACCGACCGCAGTTCCGCGCGCCGGAAGGACCGCCGGGCGTGCCGGGCCGACCGGTAGCCGGGGTGGCGGTCCACCGCCAGCACCTCGGGCCGGACCCCGGTGACCGCCCCCAGGTGCGCCACCGCGCTGTCGAAGGCGTCCAGCGTGGCGAGGTCGTCCATGTCCCCGACGTGGCCGGACAGCCAGGCGTAGCCGTCGCTCGCCAGCGCGAAGGTGTTCTTGAGGTCGCCGCCGGCGGCGAGCACGGGGCGGACCGGCACGGGGAGCGGCAGCGGCAGCGGCGCATACCCGCGGGAGCGGCGGACCGGCAACTGTTCGCCGTCCACCACCCGCACCACCGAGTCCTCGCAGGGGACGTGGATCGTCCGGTCGTGCGTCAGCCAGGCGTCGACCAACGGAGCGAGTCGGGCGAAGGCGTCCCGGTCGTCCGTCACGATCGGTTCACCGGACAGGTTGGCGCTGGTCATCACCAGCAGCCCGGGCCCGGGCGGTGCGAGCAGCAGGTGGTGCAGCGGGGTGTACGGCAGCATCACGCCGAGGTCGGGGCTGCCCGGTGCCACGGCCTCCAGCGCCGCCGACGGCGGGCCCGACCGGCGGAGCAGCACGATCGGCCGGACGGGGCCGGTGAGCAGCTCCTCCTCGACCGGCCCCAGCCGGACCAGCCCCGCGATCTCCCCGAGGTCCCGGGCCATCAGGGCGAAGGGCTTGGCGCCGCGCCGCTTGCGCCGGCGCAGCCGGCCGACGCTCTCCGCGTTCAGCGCGTCGCACGCCAGGTGGTACCCGCCGATGCCCTTGACGGCGAGGACCGCTCCGTCGCGCAGCAGCCGGCGGGCCCCGTCGAGAGCGGCCTCGCCCCCGACGGCCGGCCGCCCCGGCACGGCCAGCGCGAGTGCGGGCCCGCACGCGTGGCAGCAGACCGGCTGGGCGTGGAACCGCCGGTCGGCCGGGTCGGTGTACTCCCGCGTGCAGTCCGGGCACAGAGGGAACCCGGCCATCGTGGTGTTGGCCCGGTCGTAGGGCAGCCCGGTGACGATGGTGTGGCGCGGCCCGCAGTTGGTGCAGCTGATGAACGGGTGGCGGTAGCGGCGGTCGGCCGGGTCGGCCAGCTCGGCGAGGCAGTCCGCGCAGGTGGCGGTGTCCGGCGGCACCAGGGTCCGCCGCGGGCCGTCGTCCCGGGACGGCGTGATGGCGAACCCGGACGCGCCGGTGGGGGCCAGCGGCGCGTGCTCCACGGAGTCGACCCGGGCCAGCGGCGGCGCGTCGCTCGCGATGCGACGGCAGAACGCCTCCACCGCCTCCCGCCGGCCCTCGATCTCGGCCAGCACCCCTTCGCCGGTGTTGGTGACGGTGCCGGCGAGGCCGAGCTCGGCGGCGAGGGCGAAGACGAACGGACGGAAGCCGACGCCCTGGACGACCCCGCGGACCGCCACCCTGCGCCGTTCCGGTCCGGCCTGCGCCTGGCCGACCGTCACGACCGCCCGGCTTCCACGTCCGGGAGCTGCGGGTCGGCGTGCGGATCCGGATGGGCGTGCGGGTGCGGGTGCCCGTGCGCATGCTGATGCCCGGCCGCGTGTCCGTGTGCGTCGTGCCCGTGCGCCGCGTGTCCGTGTGCCGCGTGCCCGTGCGCGGAGGGCCCGTGGGCGTCGGGCCCCGGTGCGCCCGCCATCACCGGCCGGTGGACCTCCGCGCCGTCCAGCACCGCGCACGCCCGGTCCAGCAGCTCCCCCACGCCCTGCCCGGTCCGGGCCGAGGTGAACACCACCTCCACCCCCGGGTTGACCCGCGCGACGCTCGCCAGGAACGCCGCCTCGTCGAACTCCACCGCCGCCGCGAGGTCGGCCTTGGTCACCAGCACCAGGTTGGCCAGCCCGAACGCCGTCGGGTACTTGAGCGGCTTGTCCTCCCCCTCGGTGACCGAGGCGAGCGCCACGCGCAGCGATTCGCCGAGATCGTACGAGGCCGGGCAGACCAGGTTGCCGACGTTCTCCACGAACAGCAGCCGGGTACCCCGCGGCAGCCAGCCGTCCAGCTGCCCGCTGAGCATCTCCGTCTCCAGATGACAGAGGCCGTCGGTGAGCACCTGCTTCACCGGCACGCCCGAACGGGCCAGCCGGGTGGCGTCGTTCTCCGTGGCGAGGTCCGCGGTGAGCGCCGCGACGGGGATCCCCCGGTCGCGGGCCAGCCCGAGTTCGGCCTCCAGCAACGCCGTCTTCCCGCTGCCCGGGCTGGAGAGCAGGTTGACGGCGACGGTGCCCTGGGCGGCGAGCCGGGCCCGCAGCTCACGGGCGCCGTCGTCGTTCCGGGCGAGGACCGCCCGCCGGAATTCCACCGTGCGACACATGGGTTTCAGCCTTCCTGTCCGGCTCCGGCGCCGGCCGGGCGCGCGGCCCACTCGACGCCGAGGATCTGCAGCTCCCGGCCCGCCAGCAGCTCGACCCGGGTGCCGTCGCAGTGCGGGCAGCCCAGATCGGGCGGCATGCCGACGGCCCACTCGACCTCGCACGGCACGCACCTCGCGCGCGCCGGCACCGCCTCGGTCTCCAGGACCGCGCCCTCCAGCAGCGTTCCGGCGCAGGCCAGTTCGAAGCAGAAGTCGAGCGCCGACGGCACCACCCCGGCCAGCTCGCCCACCTGGAGGCGCACCCGCGCCACCGCGTCCGCGCCGTGCTCGCGCGCCGCGGCGTCCACCTGCTCGACGACTGCCGTCGCGATCGACATCTCGTGCATGGGCCCCGTTCCCGCCGCTGGAGGCAACAGGCTTCATTACAGGGTGCGGCGGCGGCAGCGGCTCGAAGCCGCGCCGCCGCCGCACCGGGGACTACGCCGTTCGCAGCAGCCCGCCGGTCACATCCGGCGAATGCGCAGATAGCGCTTCAGCTCGTCCAGGTTCTGCCAGACCAACGCCGCGACGAAGGCCAGGGCGGCCACGCCGAACAGGTTCTTCACCATGTCGATGCCTCTCTCTCCGCTTGCACGGCCGCTTGCCCGTGCGCTTGCCCGTCCGCGCCGACGGTCCGCAGGACCATCCGGACCGCCTCCTCGACGGCGGCGGCCACCGGTGCGCTCAGCCCGATCCCCTCCTCCAGCGACTCCGGCTCGCACCCCACCACGAGGACCCGCCCGGGCGGCGATCCCCCCGTCCCGGCGGCCAGCGTGCCGAGCAGCGCGAGTACGGCGTCCGGTCCCATCCGGTGCCCGTCCAGCACGGGCGCCTCCACCGGGCCGGCGTCCGCCTCGATCAGGTGGAGCGTGCCGGGCTCGGACCCGCGCGCCACGGCGTCGACGAGCACCAGCGTCCGGTAGCCGTCGAGGAGTTGGTAGGCCAGATGGACCCCGCGCACCCCGACGTCGACCACGTCGACGTCCGCCGGCAGCCGGTGCTCCCGCAGCCGCCGGACGGTCTCCACCCCGAACCCGTCGTCGCCGAGGAAGATGTTGCCCACCCCGGCGACCAGCACCCGCCCGGCCGTCACGGCCCCTCCAGCGGGGTGATCTCGTCGGGCTGGAAGTACCGGTACCGGCCCTGGGCCCGCCACAGGTCCGCCCCCGGATCGTCCTCCAGCGTCACCGCCAGGTGCACCGAGCCGTCGACGTCGTGCAGGACGGCCTCCACCACGGCGGTCCGCCCGTCCAGGAAGAGGTCCTGGGCGTCGGTGCGCCGCCGGCCGGGCCGGAGCAGGACGCGGCTGCCGGCTCCCACCTCGTGGCCGCCGACCAGCACCCGGTCCCGTGCGGGGTCGACCTCGGGATCGTCCCCCGGGTCCCACCAGGGCTGCTCAGGCGCGTTCCCGGTGACCTCGCGCAGGCCCCGGACGGCGCCGTGCAGCCGCTCCAGGACCTCCGGGGGCATCGAGTCGGCGAGGTCGATCACCGCGCCCGCCCGCGCGTCGGTGCCCCGGGCCTCGCGCTTCTCACGGTCCGTCAGGGCCGCGGTCCGCATCGCCAGGATCTCGTCGATCTCGGTCGCGTCGTAGAGCACACCGGGGCTCTCGGGGGCCACGCTCGGGTGGTCCTCCAGGATGATCGGCGAGGACAGCAACACCTGTCCGCGGCCCGGCGGGCCCGCCAGGACCGGCCAGGTGTGCTCGTTGCGGCACTCTGCGACGGCGGCCCGGGCCCACTCGGGCGGGTCGGTCACCGACAGGAAGGAGCCGCGGTCGAGCCCGAGCAGCAGGTGCGCCGAGACGAGCGAGTGGGGCAGCGCCGCCTCCCGCCGGTCGTCCGGCCGCGGCACCCAGGCACCGGTGTTCTCCACCACGGCGGTCAGCCGTCGCGCCCCGTACGGCCCCGGGACCTCCGGCGCCGTCAGCCGCAGGACGCCGTCGACCCGCTCGCGCCTGCGCAGCAGCCGGCCGGCCGGCCCGCCGGGCCCGCGGAGCAGCTCCATCTCCTCGCAGGCGGGCAGCGCGAACGGCCGCACCACCTCCGCCCCGGCCAACTCGTCCACGGTTACGACGAGTTCCACCCGCTCCTCGACCCCCTCGTCCCACGGGACGAGCACCCGGTCGGCGAGTTCCAGCTCCTCGGCCGTTTCGAAGCCGCCGGTGGGGGTGGCGCGCTGGACGGTGCGCCGCTGCACCCGGAGGAACCGCAGTTCGACGGCCAGCCGGTCGCCCCGGCGCGGCTCCATCAGGCACTCGGTGCGCTGGTGGCTGTGCTCGCCGCTGTCCGTGCCGTAGCCGGGCGGGACGAGCACGCCGAACTGCCAGCGCAGCCGGTTCTTGGCCGCCGAGGCCCGGTAGGGGTAGAGCACGTACCCCTCCAGGAGGACGGCGTCGGCGATCTGCCGCGCCTGGGCGAACCGGCTCTCCGTCCCGGCCGTGAAGGCGGTCACCGGGCCACCTCCTCGGCCCGGGCGCCGCTCAGCAGTTCGCGCACGGTCGCCTCCCAGGACGGCAGGGCGCGGCGCGAGCGGTAGGCGAGCAGCGCGTCCATGAGGTCCTCGGGCAGCCGCAGCCACCCGCAGCCCGGGAAGTGCGCGTCGACCGCCTCCCGCCAGACCCGGACCGGCATCCGCACCGGGGCCTCCCGGTCCCAGGGCACCGGGGAGACCTGGAATCCGCCGGGGCCGGTGAACGCGGTGCCGGAGAACAGCAGCAGCAGGGGGACGTCGCCGTCGTCCAGCGCCCTGAGGTAGCGGGCCGAGGCCACGTCCATGTCGTAGGTGCACGGCACGGGCAGCTCGGTCTCGGTCTCGCCGGTGAAGCCGGGCACCATCAGCGGGACCTGGGCGAACTCGACGGGGTTCAGCGTGCTGCCCCAGCGGGAGCGTTCGCCGAAGAGGTCCGCCAGCCGCCCGCCCTCCGCCTCGCCGTACGAGCGGCGGGCGGGCTCGATGCGCAGCTGGCAGCGGAGCGCCAGGGCGTGCACCCGGACCCCGGCGGGTGCGGTGATCCGCAGCCGGAAGAGCAGGGTCGGGCCGGCCGCGTGCTCGGCCGGCCGGACTCCGGTGCAGGCGAAGGCCAGTTCGGTCACCGGGTGCCGTCCTCTCGCAGGGGCCGGGCGCGCTCGGCGAGCCGGGTGAAGAAGGCGTCGAGCTCGGCCCTGGCCTCGGCCCCGCCGTCGAAGCCCTTCCAGCAGCGCCGCAGCCGGCCGGCCAGTTCGTAGCAGACGTCGATCGGCACCAGGTGGCACTGGACCCCGTCGTCGGTGTGCCGCAGGAGCAGCGCCTCGACGTCGGGTTCCAGGGCGGCGGCCAGCCTGCTGCCGCCGAGCGCGGCCTGCCAGGCGCCCTCGTCCGGCTCGCTCTCGGTCGCTCCACCCGGGCCCGGGTAGAGCAGCACGAGCCGCTCCTGCCGGGAGTTGCGGAACAGGAAGGCGGTGCCGACCGGGATGCCCAGGGCCGCCCAGGCCTGCTCGCCGATCCGGTGCTCCGGGTCGGCGAGGTAGCGGTCGGGGACGCTGCGGTAGCGTCCGCCGGCCGCGCCGGGCTGCTGGAACAGCAGCCCGCAGGCCGTGCAGACGCAGGTGAGGGACTGTTCCTCGGTGTCCACCAGGTGCCGGTGCGGGTCCGGGACGCTCCGGCCGCAGAAGGCGCAGCGCTCCGGCTGCGGCGGTGCGGGCTCCCGCAGCCGCCGCAGCAGGGCGGTGCCGGGCCGGCCGAGCTGACGGGTGCTCACCGCGCCTCCGCCGGGGCCGCCGGGCGGGTGCCGATCTGCAGCAGCTGCGGCGCCCGTTCCAGCACCACCGCCGTCACCTCGGGTGCGTGGCAGGCGAGCGCGGCCTCGACGTCCTGCTCGGAGCAGCCGCAGCCGCTCCTGGTCCGGCGCAGCCGTACCGTGCCGCTGCCGGGCTCGAAGCCGAGCAGCTCGACCGGTTCGGGCAGCGCGGCCAGTGCGCGGGCGATCCGGGTGGCGGCGTCCTCGGGGTGCAGGTCGTGCAGGACCAGCAGTCCGGCCACCGCCGGGTCGTCCAGCAGGGCGGAGAGGCCGGCCGGCGGCACCGCCCGGACGAGCCGGGCGAGGCCGTCGGCGTAGAACGCCATGAGTTCGCGCACCAGCTGTTCGCCGGTGTCCTGCGCGCCGTCGTCGGCCAGCCGGTCCAGCGCCTCCTGGATCCGCCGGCCGGTCTGCTCCGGCGTCATGCGGTGAGCCCGCTGAGGCCCGTGGGCACGTGCATCTTCTGCACGGTCCGGCCGCCGCCCACGTACATGTGCACGCCGCAGGGCAGGCAGGGGTCGAAGCTGCGGACGGCCCGCATGATGTCGATGCCCTTGAAGTTCTCCGGGGGGTTCTCCTCGAAGATCGGGGTGTTCTGGACGGCGTCCTCGTACGGGCCGGGGGTGCCGTAGCTGTCGCGGACGCTGGCGTTCCACGGGGTCGGCGGGTACGGGTGGTAGTTGGCGATCTTGCCGTCCCGGATCACCATGTGGTGCGACAGGACGCCGCGCACGGCCTCGGTGAAGCCGCAGCCGATGGACTCGTCCGGCACCTCGAACCGTTCCCAGGTCTGGCTGCGGCCGGCCCGGACCTCGTCCAGCGCCTTCTCCGCGAAGTGCAGGGCCGCCGCGGCCGCGTACGCCTGGAAGTAGGTCCGGGCGCGGTTGCGTTCGATGGCGTTGCTCCACTGCGGGATCTTCCACTCGAAGCTGACCTCGGGCTTGGTCATCGAGCGGGGGAGGTTGATCTGCACGCTGTGGCCGGTGGCCTTGATGTAGCCGATGTCCACCAGGCCGGAGAGCGCGGTGGACCACAGGCGGGCGATGGGTCCGCCGCCGGTGTCGAGGGCCAGGTGGTCCTTGCCGTCGAACCAGCGCGGGGACATCACCCAGCTGTACTTGTCGTCGAAGTTCCGCTTCTGCGGCTGCGGGATGGTGTGCTGGTTCCACGGGTGCCGGGGGTCGACCGGGTTGCCGAGCGGGTCGTGGGTGACGAACAGCTCCTTGCCCTGCCAGTCCTCGTAGTAGGAGCTGCCGAGCAGGATCCGGATGCCGAGGTTGATCTCGGTGAGGTCGTTGGTGACCAGCTTGCCGTCCACGACGACGCCCGGGGTGACGAACATCTTCCGTCCCCAGTCGGTCATGTTGCGGTACGTGAAGTCGCAGTGGTCGGGGTCGTTGAGGCTGCCCCAGCAGCCGAGCAGCACGCGCCGCCGGCCGACCTCCTCGTACCCGGGCAGCGCCTGGTAGAAGAAGTCGAAGAGGTCGTCGTGGAGCGGCACGACCTTCTTCATGAACTCCACGTAGCGCATCAGCCGGGTCAGGTAGTCGGTGAACAGCTGGACGGTGGCCACCGTGCCGACGCCGCCCGGGTAGAGCGTGGAGGGGTGCACGTGGCGGCCCTCCATCAGGCAGAACATCTCCCGGGTGTAGCGGCTGACCTGCAGCGCCTCGCGGTAGAACTCGCCCTCGATGGGGTTCAGCGAGCGCATGATGTCGGCGATCGTCCGGTACCCGTGGTCGCCGGCGTGCGGTGCCTCGGTGCGCTCGGCCATCTCCAGCACGCCGGGGTTGGTCTCGCGGACCATCTTCTCGCAGTAGTCGACCCCGACCAGGTTCTCCTGGAAGATGTTGTGGTCGAACATGTACTCGGCGGCCTCGCCGAGGTTGATGATCCACTCGCCGAGGTGCGGCGGCTTCACGCCGTACGCCATGTTCTGCGTGTAGACCGAACAGGTGGCGTGGTTGTCGCCGCAGATGCCGCAGATCCGGCTGGTGATGAAGTGGGCGTCACGCGGGTCCTTGCCCCGCATGAAGACGCTGTAGCCGCGGAAGACCGACGAGGTGCTGTAGCACTCCGCGACCCGCTTCTGCTTGAAGTCGATCTTCGTGTGGATGCCGAGGCTGCCCACGATCCGGGTGATCGGGTCCCAGGACATCTCCACCAGGCCGCTGCCGTCACCGGCCGCCTTCGTCGTCGGTGCCATCGTGTCTGTCGTGCCCTTCTGGAGGCGGGGAGGCACCCGCGAACCGTTCGGCCTGCACCGGCTGGCCGGCTGGGACAGCCGCGTCCAGGTCGACCAGGTGGCCGCCG
>NZ_JBEYVJ010000229.1:0-11886 GCF_040643935.1 Kitasatospora sp. NPDC047058
GGACGGCCCGCCCGCTCGCGGAGCGCGCCGCGGAGTGAGCTGCGGGGCGGAGACACGGGGCGGCCCCCCGGCCCCCGGACCCCCGCCCCCCCGGAACACCGGCCGGGGTCCGACCGTTGGACCAGGTGGTGCCGTAGCCGGCCCGGACCTCCCGTGCGGCGCGCAGAGCACCGCGTGGAGTGGATTCGTACCGTGACCCAGCAAGCTACCCCCGCCCGTCCCGCCCCGCGCGGAAAGCTCCGGCGGGCCGTGCCGTTGCTGATCACCGTCTGGCTGGTGCTGGAGATCTGGCTGCTGGTCCAGGTGGGCTCGTGGCTGGGCGGCCTGACCGTGGTGCTGCTGCTCCTGGCCGGCGTGCTGATCGGCGGCTCGCTGATCAAGCGTGCGGGGCTGAAGGCGCTGTCGGCGGCGATCGACCAGAGCCGGGACCCGAAGCCGCAGCAGCCGCAGACCGGCACCAGCCTGACCGTGCTGGCCGGCCTGCTGCTGATCGTGCCGGGCTTCCTCTCGGACGTCCTCGCGCTGACCCTGCTCTTCCCGCCCACCCGGGCGCTCTGGCGGGCGGGCGGCCGACGCTTCGCCGAGAAGGCGCTGCGCAGCACCTCCGCCGTCGGCGCCGACCCGTTCGCGGACGCGATGCGGCTGCAGGAGCAGCTGCGGATCCACCGCCCGGACGGCAAGGTGATCCAGGGCGAGGTGGTCGAACCCGGCACCGGCCCGCAGGGCCCGGACACCACCTACCACCCGCCGATCAACGGCTGAGCCCCCGGCCGGGGCCTGGCCGGGCCCCGGCCCGGCAACGCGAAAGGGACCCTGGAGGCCAGGGTCCCTTTTCGCGTGCTCCCGCCGGGTGGCGGGGGCGGCTCAGGCGCTCTTGCGGGTGTCCCGCGGGTGTACCGCGAGGTTCATCCCCCCGGAGCGGAGCACGGCCAGCCGCTCGGCCAGCACCTCCTCCAGCTCCTCGCGCGTCCGGCGCTCCATCAGCATGTCCCAATGGGTGCGCGTGGGCTTGGTCTTCTTCTCCTCCGGCTCGTCACCGTCGAGAAGTACGGCTTCCTGGCCGCAGAAGCGGCATTCCCAGGCCGAGGGGATCTCCGCCTCGACCGAGAAAGGAACCTCGAATCGGTGTCCGTTCTGACATGCGTACTCGACGGTCTGGCGGGGAGCCAGATCGATACCACGGTCGGTCTCGTAGCTAGTGGCCCCGAGTCGCGTGCCGCGGAGAGCTCGCTCGCTCATGAATCGTGCCTCCCGGGCTTATGGCCCACAGGACTAGTGGTCGCTGTTCTTCGTCGTTCGGTCAACGCTCGGCTTCCGACGAAGATTCCCGTCCCGGGACATGCGTCGTCTGTCGTGCCGCCCCTGTTTGTACCCACCGGCGCCCGATTTGTCACATCTGGTCGGCGATATCACCCCAGGTGTCACGCATTTCACATCGGGTGATCGGGTCGGCCTTTCCATGACGAGCGTACCGGGAGCGGTTCCGGAGCGGTGTGCCGCCCCCGTTCGTGGTCGCCCGGTCAGGCGAGCGGGCGGAAGCGGAGGGGGGCGTGCTCCTTGCCCAGCTCCACGGCCGGCCGGGCCTCGGGGTCGAGCTCGACCGGGAGCACCGGCGGCGGGCCTGCGGGGCGCGGCGGCACCTCGGCCGGCGCGGCCGCCTCGGTACGGGTGTCCCGGTGCGGCAGCAGGGCGATCACCGCGTCGCGCAGCTGGGCGGGCGCCTCCTCGTCCAGCGGGTCGACGGTGGCCGGCACCTGGAGGCGCACCGGCGTGCTGTTGCCGATCCGGGCGTAGCCGCGGCCGGCCGGGGCCTGCGCGGCGGGCACGATGTCCAGCGGCGCGCCGAGCGCGGCGTGCCCCTCCTCGGGGCCGGCCGGGCCGAGCACCACCCGGGCCCGGGTGGTGGCCCGGACGGTCGCGGTGATCCGGTCGCGGGCCTCCACGTCGTCGGCGATCACCACGGTGACCCGGGCGGCGCGGCCGTGCCGCAGCGGGAGCTCCAGCAGGTCCTGCGGGTCCGGCCGGCCCTCGGCGTGGGCCAGCTCGCTCAGCTCGGTCGGGTGGTCGAGCAGCAGCCAGAGCGGCCGGGTGACGTCCTCCGGCAGCGTGGCGCCGGCGTGCCGGGCGGCGTTCAGCGCGGCGAGCCGCCGCTCGGTCTCCTGGGCGGCCCACTCCAGCGCGGCCAGCGCGCCGTGCAGGCTGGTCTCCACGGTGTGGACGCCGGGCCGGTTCACCAGGCAGGCGTGCTCGCCGGTGCCCGCGCCGTCGATCACCACCAGGTCGCCGAACGGGAGCGCCTGGAGCGCGATCGAGCGGATCAGGCTGGAGGTGCCGTAACCGGTCACGCCGAGCGCCAGCAGGTGCGGCTCGGCCGAGCGCGGCCCGGTGCGCCAGACCACCGGCGGCTGCTGGACGACCACCCCGCCCTGGCCGACCGGGATGGTGCGGGCGCTGCCCTCCTCGTCGGTGAAGCCCAGCACGACCTCGCCCGGCGCGGCGACGAAACGCTGCGCCGCGATGTCGGTCGGCAGCGGGGCCAGCGCGGCGATCCGCAGCTTGTTGGACTCCTCGTCCCAGTCGAAGCGGTACTCCCGGGCCCGGCCGGCCTTGCCCTGGACGACCTGCTCGATCCGGGCCCGGGCGACGGGCTCGGTGTCGGTGAAGTACGCCGGGTAGGCCAGCTCCAGCCGGGAGAGCCGCCCCTCGCCGTCGAACTCCCAGGCGCGGAAGGCGTCCTTGTAGCTGCCCTCGTGGTGGTAGAGCGGGTTCAGCTCCTCCGGCCCGCCCAGGTACGGGGTCAGCGCCGCGTACAGGGCGGACAGCTTGGTGTCGGCGACGTCCGGCTCGGCCGCCGCGGGCGCGGCCTTGGGCGCGCGGCCGGTCCAGGCGGCGGTGGCCATCAGCGCCACCAGGGCGAAGAGCAGGCCGTGCGGCAGCAGGTAGATGCCGAGCAGCATCGCGGCGACCAGGAAGACCGTCGGCCCGCGCCGCTCCTTCGGGGTGGCCTGCCAGCGGTCCTTGGTCCAGGCGACGTGGTGGCGCAGCCCGCGCCCGATGACGGTGAGCGGCGCGAACATGTCGGAGGCGTGGTCGCCGGCCGTGCGGGCCAGTTCGCGGCCCCGGCTGAGATGGCGGTTGAGCGGCATTCCTTGGCTCCCCGGGCGAGTGGGACGGTCGGGTTCAGGGGTGGGCGGTCCGGGTGGGGTCCGGCGGTACGACGGGGCCCGGGGCGGTGGGATCCGCGCCCGGGCCCGTACTGCGGGGGAGTGGCGGGGCTGGGGCCCGTCTTCCAACCCCCGCCTGTGGGGCGACGCCGGGGCACGCACCTCGCCGCGTTGTCGTCGGTCGCCAATGCTCCGCAGTGGCTCCCTCCTCCGCCTTGCGATCCACGCACCCCAACGCCGCCCCGCCCGCCCTCCGGGCGGACGACGGGGGTTGGAAGACGGCCGCTAAAACTTCAGGCCGCCGAGCAGGCTGGCCAGGCTCGCGCCGCCGGCGGTGATGCTGGGGGCGATGGAGGAGCCGGCCACGTAGAAGCCCAGGAGGGCGCAGACGATCGCGTGGGAGACCTTTAGTCCGTCCCGGCGGAAGAAGAGAAAGGCGATGGTGCCGAACAGGACGATGCCGGAAATCGAGAGGATCACGTTCTGCTCCTCGGGGAGGGGGACAGGGGGGACGGTGTCACAGAAAGTGCTCTAATCGTGACAAAAAGTAATAGATGATGGAACGGCGCAAACGGGTGGTTCCCCGGCGGGTACCGCGCCGGGCGCCGGGCGGAGGTATGCGAACCGCCCCGGACGGGGGCAGTGGGCGGCTTCCTTCCGGCGCGGCGAGACATTCCCGGCGGGCGGGCGGGACGTTTCCGGGGGTGCCGGGAAGTTCGCTCGAACGGCTGCGCAACCTTCCCGCCCGCGTGTCGTGCGGGGAACGCCGCGGCCGCCGTCCGCCCGGACGACGCCATCCGCCATCCGGACGTCGGCTGGATCACACCCGTCCCGGCCGTTACGGTGCGACGGGCGCGACCCACCACAGGACTCCCGGCCCCCCGGGGCCCCGACCGCAGCAGAAAGGCCCGCCATGACCGACGCCGCCAGCCAGCAGCCCGCCGACGCCCCCGACGCCGAGGTGATCGCGCTCGCCGGCAAGCTCTTCGACGCCGCCCGGGCCGGTGACACCGACCTCCTCGCCGCCTACGTCGACGCCGGTGCGCCCGCCGACCTCGGCAACGACCGCGGCGACACCCTGCTGATGCTCGCCGCCTACCACGGGCACGCCGACACCGTCGCCGCCCTGCTCGCCCGCGGCGCCGACCCGGACCGGGCCAACGACCGCGGGCAGACCCCGCTGGCCGGCGCCGTCTTCAAGGGCGCCGACGACGTGCTCACCGCACTGCTGGACGGCGGCGCCGACCCCGCGGCCGGCACCCCGTCCGCCGTCGACACCGCCCGGATGTTCGGCAAGGACGAGCTGGTCGCCCGGTTCGAGGGCCGCTGACCCCGGCCCGTAGGCTCTCGTGTCATGGAGAGCACCACCGCCCCCGAACGCGGCCCGGACAGCTTCGTCCTGCGGGACGGCAAGGGCGACAGCATAGAGATCCGCGTCACCGGCTTCGCCCACCCGGACGCCCAGCACCTCGCGGCCGAGGTGCAGCAGGAGTACGTCCGCCGCTACGGCGACGCCGACCTCACCGAGATGAACCTCGACGACTTCGACCCGCCGGCCGGACTCTTCCTGGTCGCCTACCTCGACGGGGCGCCGGTCGCCTGCGGCGGCTGGCGGGCCAAGCAGGCCGGCCCGCACGGACTGCGGGACGGCGACGCCGAGCTGAAGCGGATGTTCGTCGTCCCCGGCGCCCGCGGGCGGGGCCTCGCCCGGGCGGTGCTCGCCCGGCTGGAGTTCACCGCCGCCGAGGCCGGGCGGACCAGGTTCATCCTGGAGACCGGCACCGAGCAGCCCGAGGCCGTCGCGCTCTACACCTCCGAGGGGTACGCGCCGATCCGGAAGTTCGGCATCTACCGGGAGCACCCGCAGAGCATCTGCCTCGGCAAGGAGTTCGGCGGCGCGCCCGCCGTCTGACCCGGCGCCCGCTGGGTAGGCTCCCGGCGGACCGGCCGACGGGCGGCCG
The DNA here is from genome assembly GCF_040643935.1 of Kitasatospora sp. NPDC047058. NCBI lineage: Bacteria > Bacillati > Actinomycetota > Actinomycetes > Kitasatosporales > Streptomycetaceae > Kitasatospora > Kitasatospora sp. NPDC047058. Next base: position 5,126 of record NZ_JBEYVJ010000229.1, read on the forward strand.
CGGGGGCGGGAGCAGCGCATGGACGAGCCGGGCCGAGCCACTCCCGCGCCCGCCCCGCCGGCCGTTCTCGCCGCCCCCGGCGGGGAGTTGGCGCGGCTGGTCGCCGCCGGGCTGCCCGCGGTCGGCTCCGGCGCCGTCTGGGCCGTCGGCGACGCCGACGGCCGGCAGGGCGGCGGCAGCCTCGGTGTCCTCGGCCAAGGGCCGTACGAGCGGCTGGAGATGGGGCCGGACACCGTCTTCGACCTGGCCAGCATCACCAAGGTGGTCGCCCTCTGGCCCTGCGCCGGGGTGCTCCGGCAGGCCGGCCGGCTCCCGCTCGACCTCCCGATCGGCGACTACTGGCCGGCCGCCGCCGGGCACCCGGCCGGCTCGGTGACGGCCCGTCAACTCCTCACCCACACCGCGGGGATGCCGCTGCGCACCCGGTTCGCCGAGCTCTACGGCCGGGACCGGGCGGCGATCCTGGCCGGCGTGCTCGCCGCCCCGCTGCACCGGCCGCCGGGCACCGCCGTCGAGTACACGGACCGGGCCGCCGTGCTGCTCGGCCACCTGGTCGAGTCGCTGGCCGGCGCCCCGCTCGACGAGCTCGCGGCCCGCCAGGTCTGGCGGCCGCTCGGCATGACCGACACCCGCTACGGCCCGCTCGGGCCGGCCGGGACGGCGCGCACCGCGCCCACCGAGTACGAACAGGAGGCCGGCGCCGCCCTGCGCGGCGTCGTCCACGACCCCTCCGCCCGGCTGCTCGGCGGCGTCTCCGGCAACGCCGGCGTGTTCTCCACCGCCCGCGACCTCGGCCGGTTCCTCACCGCACTGCTCGCCCCGCCGGCCGGCCTGCCCTGGGGTGACGCCTGGACCGCCGAATCGCTGCGCGAACAGACCGGCGGGCTGGCCCCCGCCCGCGGCCTCTCCTGGCTCTGCGCCGCCGGCACCGACCCCGCCGAGGGCACCTTCGTCCACTACGGCTTCACCGGCACCGGGATCTGGGTCTCCCGCCGCCTCGGCCGGTGGGCCCTGCTGCTCACCAACAAGGTCCACTACGACCGCGACTTCCAGCCGCTCACCGACCTCCGCAACGCCTACCGGCGGGCCGTCTTCGGCTAGCGGCTGCCCGGAGCGGCGGTCCGGGGGCGTGCTCATGACCGGGCAGGGAACGGCCGGGCCTCCGGCGGCGTCCTGATGACCAAGCTCTGATCACGCGGTGACGAGCCCTCCCCAGGGCCGTGCACGGCACCGACCACACGGTTGCACCGGGTGCCGTGACAGGGCCCCCGAGAGATGTGGAGCAGTGGATGACCTTGGAGCACCGGACGAGTCAGGTGCCGCCGGCACCCCCGGCCGGCCGTGCGGCGCAGCCGCCGGCGAGCGGCGACGTCGCCGCGCTGCGCCGGAGGATCAGCGAACTGGAGCACGAGAACGCGATACTCCGGGAGGCCTCGGATTTCTTCACGCGGGAGCTCGACCCGCGACGCCCGCACTGATCCGGTTCGTCGAGGCGTACCGGACGTCGCACGGGGTCGAGCGGATCTGCCGCACGCTGCGGATCCCCCCGTCGACGTACTACACCGCCCGTTCCCGGCCCGCCTCGGCCCGCGCCCTGCGGGACGTGGAACTGCTGGCCGAGATCCGCCGGGCCTACGAGGGAAGCAACCGCACCTTCGGTGCCCGCCGGGTCTGGACGCAGCTGCGGGGCGAGGGCGTCGAGGTGGCCCGGTGCACGGTGGAGCGGCTGATGCGGGAGTGGGGGCTGACCGGCGCCGGCGGCGCCGCCGGCTTCCGGCGCCGGAACCTCGGGCCGCAGCCGGCCGGCCCCGTCCCGGGGGCGTGAGGAGGCCCGGCGCCGGTCCAGTGGCTGCGGTTGGACCGGCGCCGGGCGGACCCGGGGTCAGCGGTTGGCGGAGGCCCGGCGGCGGCGGTGGTACAGCGCGGCGCCGCCGGCCGTGGCCAGGGCCGCGGCCCCGGCGAGTGCGACGGGCTGCCAGTCGGGCCCGGCGGCCCCGGCTCCGGCGAGCTGCTCCCCGGCGGCCCGGTCCTCGGCGGCCGGTGCCTCGGCGGCCGGTGCCTCGTTGGCCGGTGCCTCGGCGGCGGCCTGCCCCGGCTGCCAGTCCGTGAGGCCGGCGAACCCGCCGGCCAGGCCCTTGCGGTCGTAGTCCGAGCCGGGCAGCTTGTCGCCGTACCGGGCGGAGACCAGCTTCTGGTAGGCGGCGAGGGTGATGCTCCGCTGCCCGCCGAGGCCGCTGTTGGCCTCGTCGTTCAGGGGCTCGACCATGCCCTCGGCGGTGATCCGGTACCAGGCGTGGATCTGCGGTTCGGTGAAGCTGCGGGCCTGCGGAGTGCCGCGCTCGGCGAGGCCGACCTCGGTGTCGCCGTCCCGGATGCCGGCCAGCTGCCAGCCCTCGGCGCCGACGTTCCGCGTGCCGTCGCCGGTTGCGGGGGCGGGGTTGCCCTGGGGCGCGAGCAGCACGGCGGCCTGGTGGCCGTCGGCGGCGGTGACCCGGGAGGCCAGGTAGGTGAGCCGCAGGGCGGTCTGCGGGGTCGCCTGCGCCTTGCCGGCCACGAAGTCGGCGCTCAGCTCGAACACCGGGACCGGGTCCTTGAGGTCGAACCGCGGCGGGGCGGCCACCGCCGTGGGGGGCTTCCCGGGAGCACCGACGGTGCCCCCGTCGGCCGCGGCGGCGGCGCCCGGGCTGTTCGGGGTGCCCGGGTTGGCCTTCGGGGCCGCGACCAGGAACCGGGAGACGGCGTCCCGGACCTGGTTGCTCTGGAGTACCTGCTGGGCGGACTGGTAGCCCGCGATGCCGTCCCCGTCGGCGGCCAGGGCCGCGAGGGTCCCGTACTGGGTGGCGGCGAGCGTCGCCGTGGCGACGACGGCGGCGCGGGCGAGCAGGCGGGCGGAGCGTCGGATCAGCTGCATGGTCGGTCGTCTCCTCAGCCCTGGATGCCGATGCGCGAGTGGGTCCACTGGAACGAGTTGTTGTTCACGTAGGTGTTGAAGTTCCACCAGGTGTAGGTCTGGGTGCTGGGCCACGGGTCGCCGACGGCGATCATGTTCGTGGCGCTGTCGTAGCCGTAGACGACGTTCATGTGGCCGCCTCCGGTGCGCCAGCCGATCCGGACGCCGAACGGGCGGCCGGCGGCTATCTCGGCGGAGGACTCGGCGAACGAGGCGTTGCGGAACAGGCTGCGGCCGCTGTTGCCCAGCCCCAGCCGGGCCAGGCCGTTGGCCATGTCCTCCAGGGTCGCGGGCTGGTTGTTGCAGTTCACCCAGGTGCCCTGGGCAGCGAGTTGGCAGAACTGTTCCTGGCTGGCGGTGCGACCCCAGTAGGCGGCGATGGTCACGCCGGAGGCGTCCCAGCACCACTGGGTCCTGACCTGCTTCTGCATGGTGATCGGGAGGGTCCTGCTGGTCGCCGACGTGCTGGTGGGGTTCGGCGTGGGCGTCGTCGAGCCGCAGACCGGCAGGCTGTTGGTGTTCTCCTTGACGAAGGCGTCGGCGATGTAGAACGAACCGGAGAGGATCCAGCGTGGGTTGTTCTCCACGGTGTCGCCCGTGGTCCGGCAGGACATCGGGACCTTCTCGCCGATCCGCGACGTACCGCTGACCCGTGCCGACAGGGAGGGCCGGTCGCGGTGGTTGATGGTGCTGTACCCGCCCTGGCCGGCGATCACGGTACCGCTGACCAGGTCGGCCTGGGCGAAGGCGCCGAGGCCGAACAGCAGGCCGCCGGAGAGTCCGGCGGCGGTCGCGGCCGTCAGCGCCTTCTTGCGGCGGGACATGCGACGTCGGTGCATGGTGCTCCCACGTCCCTTCCTCTGGTGGATTGAGTGGCCGGAATCCTGCCAGAGGCGTCGGAGGTCGCTGAATGCCCGTTATCCCGTTGCGAAGATGTAACCCTTTCAACCACCGGCAGGTCCGGCCCCGGTCACCGTCAACACGCCGATACCGCAGAGGAGTTGGCGTCCATCGGGAGCGGGGCCGGACCTGTCGTGGCAATCCGTTCGGATGCGAGGTGATGTAAACGTTATGTTTCGTGATCTGTTGTTAGACACGCCATCCAACAGTGAAATTGCACAGCGTAGGCGCGATGTGACGCTCCATCAATTCGATCCGGCGCGAACTGCCCCGGGTTACCCGGAGAAACCGGGATTCCGGAGCGACGGGGGATCAGAGCAGGGTCGACCAGTAGGACCAGAACCGGTTGAGGATCAGCAGCGCGATCACCGCGGCCCACAGCACCGGCAGCGCCCAGTGGTAGCGGGCGGCCTCCCGCACCACCACCCGCATCCGCGGCCCGGCCGGGATCACCCCGGTCCGCAGGTTGTGCAGCGTCGTGTACCAGAACAGCAGCACCACCGTCGCCCAGACCACCATGCAGTACGGGCAGAGCGCGCCGATCTCGTACAGCGCCTGGTCGATCAGCCAGTGCACGAAGACGACCCCCAGCAGCGTGCCCGCCTGCAGGCCCAGCCAGAACCAGCGCCGGTAGGCGGCACCGGCCAGCAGCCCGGCCCCGACCGCCGCCAGCGCGCCGAACGCGGCCAGGCCGATCAGCGGGTTCGGGAAGCCGAACACCTCCGCCTGCTCGGTGCGCATCACCGAACCGCAGCTGATCACCGGATTGATGTTGCAACTGGGGATGTACGACGGGTTCTCCAGGATGCGCAGCTTGTCGAAGGTCAGGACGGCTGACGCGGCCAGCCCGATCAGCGCACCGAGGAACAGGAACAGGGAGAACACCCGGCCCGCGCCGACCGGCGCGCCGCCCGGCGGGACGGCGTCGGCGCTCGCGGGGCGGGAGGGGTTCGCAGAGGGGTTCACAGCGGTCGGGGCGGTCATGGCAGAGCACTCCGGGGTGTGGGAAGGGCCGGCCCGGCCGGGATGTCGGCCGGGCCGGTGGTGCTCACTGCAAGCCGGCGGCCTGCTTGACCTGCGCGGTGAACTGCTCCGGCGTCACCGCGCGGTTCCCGGAGAACAGGGTGATCGGCTTGCCGTCCAGCTTCACCGTCGGCGTGCCCGTGACACCGCTGTCGTTGAACGCGTCCGCGACCTTCTTCGCCCACGGCGCGTAGGTGCCGTCGGTGACCGCCTTGACGAAGGCGTCCGTCTTCAGGCCGGGCACCTTGTCGGCCAGCTCCAGCAGGTGGTTGACGTCGCCGAAGCCGTCCTCGCGCTCCTCCGGCTGGTTGGCGTACAGCACGTCGTGGAACTGCTTGAACTTGTCCACGCCCTCGTTGAGTGCGGCCCCGGCGGCGGCCAGCGCCGTGCGGGAGCCCTTGCCGCCGAGGTTCTTGTCCAGGAACGCGGCCAGGTGGTACTCCACCTTCACCGTGCCGTCGTCCGCCAGCTTCTTGACGGTGTCTCCGTTGGTCGTCTCGAAGGACTTGCAGACCGGGCAGCGGAAGTCCTCGAACACCTGCAGGGTGTGGGCGGCGTCCGGCTTGCCGTAGGTGATCACGGTGTTGTCCGGGCCGCCGGTGTTGGCCGGCACGACCAGCGCGGTCGGCTCGGCCGCGGCGTCCGCGGAGGACGACTTGTCGTCCTTAGCCGCGGTGATCGCCACCGTCACCCCGCCCGCGAGGGCGAGGACGGCGACGGCGGAGACGACGGCCACGATCCCGCGGCGGCGCTTGGCGGCCGCCTGCTCCAGGCGCTGCGCCTCCTGGATCCGCTGGCGGGCGCTGATCCGCTCGGCCTGCTTGCGGGTGGGCTGCTTGCTGCTGTTGGTGCGGTCGGTCTGGGCCATGGTGGGTCAACTCCGTGTGAGCGGCGCGCAGGTGCGCGCGGGGGTGCCCGCCTCGGCGCGGTGGCGGCGCAGGGCGCCGGCGCGTGCGCGGGTACGAGGAGGCTCGGTCGGTGAACGCGGGAGTTGTGCGCGCTGCCTGCGCGGGCGGACGTCGGCCGCTGCGGAGCAGGGAGGTGACGGACGCGGGGCGTCAGCAGGCAGGCGCGAGGACCGGCGGACCACGCCGGGGCGCCGGGCTGAGCACCACGTCCTCGCGGCGCGGCCGCGGGCGGTCCGAGGCCGGAAGCGGTACCCGCAGCACCGGCCGGACCGGGGCGGGGACCAGCAGCACGACCAGCGCCCGCAGCGGCACCGCCAGCGACTCGCGCAGCACGTGCAGCGCCCGGGCCAGGCCCGACAGGGCGGCGTCGCCCAGCCGCAGCCAGACCGCGGCGGCCAGTGCGACCAGCAGGTGCACCAGCAGGACCAGCAGCTGGGTCACCGCCGGCGCGACCGGCCCGGCGTGCCCCAACTGCCCGGAGAACAACGACCCGTCCACCGAACCGCCGCCGCACACCAGCAGGTTCATGCCGCGGGCGGGGACGTGGTCGGCCCCGAGCACCGGGCCACAGCCGGCCTGGCCCAGGTTGAACGTCGTGTTGAGCAGCAGCTCGACCGGGACCAGCACGGCGGAGATGTGCAGCAGCCGCCGCTCCCGGCCGGCCAGCGCGGCCGCGACGAGGAAGACGACCACGGTCGCGGCGGCCACGAGGTTCAGCGGCAGCGGGCGACCGGTGATGACGACCTGGCCCAGCGCGGAGAGCGGCACGGCGAGCGCGGTGAACACCGCGGCCCGCAGGGCCCTCGTCGCCGGGGTGGAAGTCGTCACGCCCCGGAGTATGTCACGGCACTTACATCCCGCACGAGGGCGCGTCAGAGGTTGGCCGGGACCGGCCGCCGCCGCGGCCACCCCGGGCCGGGGGCGGCCGGGCGGCCCGTCACCTCCCGTACGGCCGCACGGGCGTACCCGGAGGCTTCAGC
>NZ_JBEYVJ010000230.1:0-11880 GCF_040643935.1 Kitasatospora sp. NPDC047058
CGGGCTGCGGCGGCGCGGGCTGGTAGCCCTGCGGCGGGCCGGCCGGGGGCTGCTGCGCACGGCCCTGCGGACGGCCGTAGCCGGGTGGCGGCGGAGGGGCCTGCTCGTAGCCGCGCTGCGGGGGCTGGTGGTAACCGCCGGACGGCTGCCGGCCCGCCTGTCCCGCCTGTCCCGCCTGGAAGGGCGGCGGGGCCACCGGCGGGCGCTGGGCGTAGCCGGGCGGCGGGGCCTGCTGGTAGCCGCCCGGGGGCGACTGCGGCGGCCGGTAGCCCTGCGGACCGCCCGGAGCGGCCTGTCCGGCCTGGAAGGGCGGCGGGGCGACCTGCGGGGCCTCGAAGTCCTCCGGGTCGAAGTAGCCGATCTCGGTCTGCTGGTTGCGGTCCCGGGCCGCGCGCAGCTGGGTCTGCCACGGGTGCGGCGCCTCCGGCGGCGGCGGCCCCTGCGGGGAGGCGGCCGGCGGCATCACCCGGGTCCGGTCCGCGGCGCCGTACGGGGCGGCCGGCGGCGGCTGGGTGCCCATCACGGCGGTCGCGGCGGCCGGGTCGTACTGGCCCGGCTGGCCGGCCGGGAGCACCTGGGTGCGGTCCTCGCCCCCCGGCGTCCCGGCCGGGTGGGCCTCCGGAACGCCGCCCGGCGCCCCGCCCGGGACGCCGGCCGGCTGCGGGTCCGGCAGCAGCAGCGTGCCGACCGCGAGCGCCTCGTCCACCGCCGCCGGCGAGGCGTGCACCCCGACCCCGTTGGCGACCACCCGCAGCGCGCGGGCCAGCGAGACGGCGCTCGGCCGCTGCGCCGGGTCCTTGCGCAGGCAGCGCTCGATGACCGTCCAGAGCGGGTCGGGCATGGTCGACGGGCGCTGCGGCTCCTGGGCCAGGTGCGCCTGGAGCACGGCCAGCGGGCCGTCGCCCTGGAACGGCTGGCGGCCGGTGACCAGCTCGTAGAGCATGATCCCGGCGCCGTAGACGTCCACCGCGGAGGTCTGCGGGCGGCCCTCGGCGGACTCCGGGGCGACGTAGGCCGGGGTGCCGACGAACTCGTGGGTGCGGGTGATCCCCGGGGAGTCGGCGAGCCGGGCGATGCCGAAGTCGGTGAGCATCGGGTGCATCTGCTCGGTGCCCTGCACCACGACGGAGGCGAGCAGCACGTTGGCCGGCTTGAGGTCGCGGTGGACGATGCCGTCGGCGTGGCTGGCCGCCAGCGCGTCGGCGACCTGGGCCATCAGCAGGGCACCGGCGATCGGGCTGAACGGACCGTTGCCGCGCAGGTAGCGGGCCAGGTCCGGGCCCTCGACGAGGTCCATCACCAGGGCCAGCAGCTCGCCCTCGACGACCAGGTCGCGGACCTTGACGATGTTGGGGTGGGTCAGCCGCAGCAGCAGCGAGCGCTCGCGCAGGAAGCGCATCACCACGTCGGGGTCGGCCGCCAGCTCCTCGCGCAGCACCTTGATCGCGACCTGCTGTCCCGGCTCGCCGCCGGGCACCGCGACATCCGCGCGGACCAGTCCGCGCCAGACGGTGCCGGTGGCCCCCCGTCCGAGGGTCTCCTCAAGCAGATACTTGCTGCCGACTGGCCGCACCTGTCGCACTCCTCGCCGTGCCGCCCGCGCGGGGCGCTCCTCCGCCGGTGCGGTGAGCCTGCCGGGCCCGTGTTCCGGCCACTCTAACGGTGTCCGTTCACGATTCTGAGGCGACCGGCGAAGGGTTCGGCACGGGTCTGCGGGACATCCCGTAGGGGGACTCCCGGAGGCCGGCCGCCGGGCCCGCCGGGCGTCGGTTGACCTGACTCCCCGTCGCCTTCACCATGGCGATGATCGCAAGATCGTCAAATCCGGTACCGTGCGCGGACTGTCGGTGACGGATGGCAGGATGACACTCGCCACTCTTGTGGCCCAATGCCGCCACGGCGGCCCGCGGTGCGTCGAGCACCGCCGGGCCCGCCGCACCGGCCGGGCCGCGAGCGCCGGCACCAGGCCTCAGCACCAGCAGAAGGGACCGCGGGCGAGATGCAGATCCGGCTGACCGTCCTCCGACCGCGCAGCGGCCCGGCAGCCGCCGGCTCCGCCATCCCCTACGTGGACGTGCTGGTCACCGCACCCGTCGGCACCGCGCTCGGCTCCCTCGCGGGCGCCCTCGCGGGCGCCGTGGGCGTGCGCGGCCCACGGGCCGCCACCCATGTGCACCTGTACGCCGGGGCACACCGGGTGGACGAGCACACCCTGCTCGGCCACCCCCCGCTGCTCGACGGCGCCGTGCTGAGCCTCAACGAACCCGACCCGACCGCCGACGACCCGGACGACGCCCCGGCCGCCGCCGAGCTGCGGGTGGTCGGCGGCCCCGACGCCGGCGGCGTGCACCGCCTGCACGGCCGCGAGATCCGGGTCGGCCGCTCCGCCGACGCCGACGTCCCGCTCGACGACCCGGACGTCTCCCGGCTCCACCTCGCCCTCCACCTCGGCGACGACGGCCGGGTCACCGTCCGCGACCTCGGCTCCACCAACGGCACCACGCTGGACGGCCGGATCGTCCCGCCCGTGGCCCCCGAGGAGGCCGTCCCGCTCGACGGCACCGGCCTGCTGCGGATCGGCGAGTCCACCCTGCAGGTCACCGTCCCGGATCTCCGGGACGGCTCGGGGGCGCCCGCCCGCGCCGCGCTCCCCGACGGCCACGGCCACCTCCAGCTCGCCCCGCCCGCCCCGGCCCGGCCCGCGCCGGCCGTGGTCGAGCCCCCCGCCGCGCCCGAGCCCGCCGCCGGCCGCAGCCGCGGCCTGCTCTCGCTCCGGCTCGGCCGCACCGCCGCCGAACCCTCCGGCCAGGAGAGCGCCGAGCGCCACCACTCCGCCGTCCGCACCCGGCAGGCCGCCGCCCAGCGCGAACGCTGGCCCGACCCCGCCACCCTGCTGCTCAACGCCCTCGGCCCGGGCCCCCGGCTCTGGGAGCGCGGCCCAGGCCACCCCGACGCGCTCACCCTGCGCCTGGGCACCGCCGACCTCCCCCAGCCCACGGCCGGGGCGGCCCCCGTCGGCGCCACCGGCACCACCTCCGGCACCGTGCTGCCCGCCGTCCCGGTCACCCTCGACCTGCAGACCGCCGGCAGCCTCGGCCTCAGCGGCCCGCGCGGACGCCTCGACGCGCTCACCCGCGCCGTCGTCGCCCAGCTCGCCGCGCTGCACCCGCCCACCGGCCTCAGCCTGGTCGTGGTCGACGCCGACCCGGCCCGCACCCCCGAGGAGCGGGCCGACACCTGGGCCTGGGCGCTCTGGCTGCCCCACCTGCGCCCCACCGACGGCCAGGACTGCCGGCTGCTGCTCGGCCTCGACGACGACCAGGCCGCCGCCCGGCTCGCCGAGCTCACCGCCCGGCTCAGCGGCCCGGCCGGCCTCGGCGGCCACCCCGCCACCGTGGTCGTGATCGACGGCCGCCCGGCCACCGAGGCCGCCCGGAAGGCGGTCGACCTGCTGCTGCGCCAGGGCCCGGCCGTCGGCATCTTCCCGGTCTGCCTGGCCGAGCAGCCCGAGCTGCTGCCGCGCGGCCTCGGCGCCACCGCCCTGATCACCGGCGAGGTCGGCACCCACCTCTCGCTCGACCGGCCGGTCGCCCGCGGCCGGGAGACGCTGCACGAGGTCACGCTGGACGCCGTGTCGGACGCCTGGGCCGAGCGGCTGGCGCGCGTCCTCGCCCCGCTTCGCGAGGCCGTCCCGGCCGCCCGCGGCCCGCTGCCGGACGCGCTGCGCCTGCTCGACCTGCTCCAGCTCGACACCGTCACCCCCGCCAAGCTCTCGGCCCGCTGGTCCGCGCACGCCGGTGGCATCGGCGCCGCCACCGCCCTGCTCGGCACCACCCGGGACGAGCTCTGCACCCTCGACCTGGCCGACCCCGAGCTCACCCTCCCCTCTCCCGACCCGGGCGGCCCGCACCTGCTCATCGGCGGCGCGCGCGGCTCCGGCAAGACCGAGCTGCTGCGCACCCTGGTCGCCTCGCTGGCCGTCTCCGAGCGGCCCGCACGGCTGGCCGTCACGATCATCGAGGGCCGGGCCACGGAGGACGGCCTGGACGGCTGCACCGATCTGCCGCACGTCATCGGCCTCGTGAACGCCGCCACCGACCCGCGCGCCGCGCTGCTCGCCGCGGAGGCGCTGGAGGACGAACTCGCCCGGCGCGAGCGGCTCTTCGACGGCCTGGACTTCGCCTCCTGGCACGCGGCCCGCATCCTGGACGACCGCAGCCCGGAGAACCGCGGCCCGGACGGCGAGCAGCAGGCGCCCGGCCGGCCGGCCGTCCCGGTGCCCGCCGTCGTCGGGGCGGCCGGCGCCGGCTCCCTCCCCCGGGTCGTCCAGCCGCGCAGCGGCGACGCCCCCCTGCCCGCCGCCTCCCGGCCCGGCGCCGTACCGCCCGTCCCGCCCGCACCGCCCGTCCCGGCCCGGCTGGTCGTCGTGGTGGACGACTACGACGCCCTGCTCGCCCCGACCTCCCCGGCCGGGCGGCCGCTGGCCCGGGCGCTCGCGGCCGCCGCCCGGCGCGGCGGCCCGCTCGGCGTCCACCTCGCCGTCACCACCGGCCGCCCGGAGGAGAGCGCCGGCACCGAGGTCGACGAGGCCGCGCTGCTCCGGATCGCGCTGCGCACCGACGACCCCGCCGACTCCGACCTGCTGATCCATCTCGGCGACGCCGCCGCCCTGGCCGAGGACACCCCCGGCCGCGGCTACCTGCGGCTGCCCGACGGCGGCGTGACCGCCTTCCAGGCCGCCCGGATCAGCGGCCGCATCCCGCGCACCGCGACCCTGCGGCCGACCGTCGTCGCCATAGACCCGCTCCAGCTCGGCGCCCCGCCGGCCCGCCGCCCGGTCCGCGAACTGGGCAACGGGCCGACCGACCTGGCCCTCCTGGCCAGCGCGCTGCAACGCGCCGCCGCCCGGTAGCCGCCGGCACCGGCACGCGCGGGCGCCCCAGGCACAGGCGGGTCCGCGGCTCAGGGGGCCGGGGGCGGGGCGGCGGCGTGCCGGGCGTACTGGGCGGCGGCGAGGACGGAGGCCATCAGCTCCGCGTCCAGGACGGAGGTGTCGGCCAGCCGGGTCGCCGCCGCGTGCGAGTTGAGCAGCGTCTTGGTGACCCGCAGGGCGGCTTCCGGGCGGCGCACGACGGGCCTGGTCCAGTCCGCCACGGCCCGGTCCAGGTCCTGCTCGGGGACGACCCGCTGCAGGATGGAGAGCCCGTACGCCTCCGCGGCCCCGACCGTGCGGCCGGTGAGGATGATCTCCCGGGCGCGGGCGGCGCCGACCTCGTGCAGGAGGCGCGGAAGCAGGCCGCCCCAGGCGACGGGCAGGCCGAGGGCGAGTTCGGGCAGCCGGAAGGACGCGGTGTCGGCGCCGACCCGCAGGTCGCAGGCGAGGGCCAGGGCGAACCCGGCGCCGATCGCCCGGCCCTGGACCCGCGCGATAGTGACGGCGGGATTGCCGGTGATCGCCTCGCAGACCTGCCGGGCCCTGCTGCCGGAGCTGCGGACGCCGCCGCCGGTGGGGTCCGCGCCGAGCGTCGCGGCGAGCTCGTCACGGTCGCCGCCGAGGCAGAAGTCGGGGCCGGCGGCGGACAGGACGATGACGCGGACGGCCGGGTCCGGTGCGCCGAGCACGGCGAGGAGCTCGTCCAGCATGGCGTCGTTGACGGCGTTCCCGGTCTCGGGGCTGTTCAGCTCGACGTGCAGGACGGGGCCGCGGCGCTCGGCGCGGACGGTGCGGGCCGGCGCCGGGGCGGGGGCACCGCCGGGCTGCTCGGGCCAGGCCCCGGAGACGTCGCGGGCGTGCTCGGACCGGTCACCCGGGCGGCCGGGACCGGGGGCCGCCGACGGCTGCGGGGGGTACGGGGCGGACTGGACGTGCTCGGGGTGCGGGGACACCCGGGGGAAGGCGTTCATGCGGCCACTCTCAGGGACGTCACCCGGTGGAAGACCATACGGGACGCGTACTCGGGCGGGCTCACGGCCCGCAGGGTCGGGAAGCGGCGGAGCAGCTGGCTGAGCAGGGTACGCGCCTCCAGTCTGGCCAGGCCCGCGCCGATGCAGTAGTGGGCGCCGCCGCCGAAGGCGATGTGGGAGCCCTTCCGGAGGATGTCGAAGGTGTGCGGGTCCGGGTTGCGGCGCGGATCGTGGTTGGCCGCGCCGTACATCACGTGGACCATGGTGTCCTTGGGGACGAGAACCCCGGACAGCACGGTGTCCTCACCCGCGACCCGGCTGTTGAAGCGGGTCGGCGGGTCGTAGCGCAGCGCCTCCTCGACCGCGTCGTCGACGTGCTCCGGCCGGGCCCGCAGCCAGTCCCACGAGCCGGGGGACCGGAGCAGCGACCACACCATCGAGGAGAGCAGTGTCCCCGTGGCCTCCAGTGAGGCGATGGTGAGGAACATGATGAGGTGGTAGACGATCCGGTCGGTGGCAGCGCGGTCGGACTCCAGTGCGTCCCAGGTGCGGATCCAGCCGGAGACCACGTCGTCGCCCGGGTTCTCGCGGCGCTCCTGGACGAGGCCGGTGAAGTAGCGGCGCAGCTGGAAGGTCGCCGCCTCGGAGATCGCCAACTGGCTCTTGGTCGGCAGGAGTTCCTGGGCGTACACCTGGTTGTGGGTGATCTCCAGGATGTGCGCGTAGTCCTCCGGCGCGATGTCCAGCCAGCGCCCGACGGTGTTGATCGGCAGTCGCTCGCTGACCAGGGCGGCCAGGTCGGCCTCGCCGTCCTCCGATATTCGCTCGGCCAGGTGGTCGAGCAGGCCCGCGACGTCGGCCTCGATGTCCGGCGCCATGGCCTGGAGGGTGTGCCGGTCGAAGAGGTTCCCGAGGCTGCGCCGCTGCCGGGTGTGCTCGGGCGCGTTGATCCGGTGGAGGGTCCGGCTCATCTCCTGGGTCGCGACGGCCTGCCAGCGCTCGGTGTCGGCCTGCCGCTCCTGCCAGGCGAAGTCGGGGACGAGCCAGGTCCTGCCGCGCAGGACCTGGTTGCATGCGTCGTAGCCGGTGACGAGGTACCCGCCCCAGGGGGCGGGCACGAGGTCGCCCATCGCCCGCAGCTCGTCGTAGATGGCGGTCGGGGAGGCCAGTCCCTCGGCCGACCGCAGCCTCCTCAGGAGCGGAACCGCGGCACGGCGGTCCACGATGGGGCAGGCGTTCATCAAGGCGGTCACACTGGGCTCCTGGCGCTCGACGGGCAGTACGGCGGCGACCTACCCACCGTCGGCGCGCTCAAGCGTCGAGTTGTGTTGTCCCTGTCACAATCTGCGAGCACGGCCGGCGGCGGTGCACCGCACCGCCGTCGGCCGCGGCCCGGTTCGCCCCCCGAGCGGCCCGGAACGTCCCGGGTCAGAGCCGGAAGACGTCCAGGAAGGAGCTCCACCACCCCTTCTGCTTACGGCCGTTGGCGGGGGCCGGGGCGGGAGCCTGGGCCGGCGCGTGCGGCGCCGCGGTCCCGGGCACCGGACCGGCGGCCGGGCGGCCCTGATCGGCGCTCATACCCGGTGCCGGGTGCCGGGCCGGCGCCGGGCTGAACCGCACCGGCAGCGAGACCAGTCCGCGCTGGAAGGGTCCCGGCCGCCACTCCAGGCTCTCCGCGGGCACGGCGAGCGTGACGTCCGGGAGCGCGTTGAGCAGGCACTCGATCGCGGTCAGGGCTATCAGCTGGGCCGGCGACTTGGCCGGGCAGGCGTGCGGGCCCGCGCCCCACGCCAGGTGGGCGCCCTTGCTGAGGGTCGACCGGGCGTCGGTCAGGGCCGGGTCGCTGTTGGCGGCGGCGAAACTGATCACCACCGGGCTGTCCGCGGGCAGCCGGTACCCGGCCACCTCGACGTCCTGCATCGGGAAGTGCGTCGCGTAGTTGGCGATCGGCGGGTTGTTCCACAGCACGTCGTCGAGCGCGTCCTCGATGCGCAGCCCGTAGCCGGCGCCGCCGCCGGACAGCAGCAGGAGCAGCGCGTTGCCGATCAGGTTGCGCTCGGGCTCGACGCCGGCGCCCATCAGCATGACCAGCTGGTCCTTGAGCTCCTCGTCGCGCAGGCCGGCCGGGTGCTGCACGAGCCACGAGGTGATGTCGTCGCCCGGCTGACGGCGCTTCAGCGCGACCAGGTCCATCAGGCAGGCGTTCAGCTCCTCGTTGGCCTGCATCACGTCCAGGCCGTCGAAGAGCGCGGACATGCTGCGGGTCAGCCGGTCCCCGATGTCGGCGGGGCAGCCGAAGAGCTGGTTGAAGAGCAGCAGGGGCAGCAGCTTGGCGTAGTCGTTCAGCAGGTCGGCGCGGCCCAGCGCACTGAACTGGTCGATCAGGTAGCCGGCGATCCGCTCGACGTGCCGGTTGAGCCGGTTGTCGTTGAGCCGCTCCAGGCTCTCGGTGACGGCCTTGCGCAGCCGCAGGTGCTCGGTGCCGTCCGTGAAGAGGCAGTTGGGCCGGTAGAACATCATCGGCAGGACGGGGCTGTCGAGCGGCACCCGCCCCTCGTTCAGGGCCGCCCACCGCCGGGAGTCCCGGGCGAACAGCCCCGGGTTCTGCAGGACCCGCAGGGCGGCCTCGTGCGAGGTGACCAGGGTGGCGTCCACGCCCGGCGCCAGCTCCACCGGCGCGACGTGGCCGTGGGCGCGCAGTTCGTCGTAGACCGCGCCGGGGTCGGCGGAGAACGTGTCCCCGTACAGCGGCGTGCGCCCGCCGTGCATCGGGCAGCCCGGGGGAGGCGACTGGGGGGCGGGTCGCTGCGTGGATTCCATGGGTCGTTCCTTGGGGGTGGCCCCGGGCGGGTGCGGCCCCGGGCGGTGGTGACGGGGAAGGGGAAGGTCAGGAGGCGCGTTCGAGCAGGTGCCGGACGAGGGTCAGCAGGGCGTCGGCCGACGACCGCTGGTCCCGCGCGTCGCAGAACACCACCGGGGTATGCGGCAGCAGGTCGAGCGCCTCGCGCAGTTCGGCCTCGGTGTAGTCGCTCTGCCGGTCGAAGCTGTTGACCGCCACGGCGTACTCCAGGCCGTACTGCTCGACCAGGTCGATGACGGGGAAGGTGTCCGAGAGGCGGGTCGGGTCGGTCAGCAGCAGGGCGCCCAGCGCCCCGCGCGACATGTCCTCCCAGAGCTGCATGAAGCGCTGCTGGCCCGGGGTGCCGAACAGGTACAGCACCAGGTCGTCGCCGAGCGTGAGCCGGCCGAAGTCCAGGGCGACGGTCGTGGTCTTCTTGTCCGGCACCCCCCGGAGGTCGTCGACGCCGGTCGAGGCCTGCGTCATCTTCTCCTCGGTGCTCAGCGGGGCGATCTCCGAGAGCGCGCCGATGAACGTGGTCTTGCCGACCGCGAAGTGCCCGACGACGAGGATCTTGACGGCGGTCGTCACCGCGCCCGATACGTAGATGTCCTCAGGCGAAGCGGCGTTGAAGTCCATGCAGTACCTTCTCTAGGAGTCTCGGATCCGGGGCCTGGGCCGGAGGCGGGGTCCCCCGGCGCAGCAGCCGTCCCGCACTGATCAGGTCCGTCAGCAACAGCCTCACCACCCCCACCGGCAGCTCCAGGCGGGCCGCGACCTCGGCCACCGAGAGGTACCCGCCGGAACACAACTCCCAGATCGCCACGGTCTCCGGGCTCGGCCGGGCCGGGAGCTCCTGCCCGGGACCGACGGTGACCAGGGTGATCAGGGAGAGGTCGTCCGCACTCGGTAACTCACGGCCGCCGGTGATCACGTAGGAACGGATGAAGCCGCCGGAGACCCTCTGCTCCTCGCCCGGGGACGTCATGAGCCACTGTGTGTGCTCTGGCGCGGCGCCGCCGTCATCGCCCGGCCGAGCGCGCCGACCTGCTGCTGCATCCGGAAGGACATCGCCTCCATGTCGACGTCGGGGGCGGTGGAGGCCGCGAGGTAGGCCCCGCTGCCGGCCGCGATCAGGAAGATCCAGCCGTGGTCGTACTCCAGGAGGGTCTGGCGCCACGCTCCACCGGTGCTCCCGACGAAGGGGGCGACGGCCCGGCTCAGCGACTGCATCGAGCTCATCGCGGCGGCGTTGGTCTCCGCCTCGTCCCGGCCGATCTCGCTGGACCGTTCGAGCAGGAGGCCGTCGGCGGAGACGAGGATGGCATGCCGGGCACCGCGCACCTGAAGTACATCGTTGAGCACCCAGGACAGATCAGGGCTCACTGGATCTCGGTTCCTTCCGTGGTCATGGTGTTGCGCCCGGACAGCGTCCCGCGTTGGAACGCGCCGAGGCGGGATGCCGTCTCCCGGCCGAGGACCGGCACCGGCTCGGCGGCGTGGCGCGGGGCGGCGTGGACCGGGGCGGCGTGGCCCGGGTCCTGGAGGTGCGGGACCACCGAGACGGGGCGCCGGCGGCGCCTGGGCAGCCGCCCGTCCGCCGTCGTCTCCGCCTCCGCCGGTGCGTGGGCGACCGGGGCGAGCGGCGCCCGGTCGGGGTCGGGCAGCGGGGCGAAGTGCTGCACGGGGGCCTGCGTCTGGACCAGCACGGGCGGCTCCACCGGCTCGGGCTGGTACCCGCCGAACTCGGCGGCCACCGGCGGCGCGACGTCGCTGCTGAGCAGCTCGGCCGGCAGGAGCACGACCGCCCGCACGCCGCCGTACGGGGAGACCGAGTCGACGGAGACCCGGAAGCCGTAGCGGGCGGCCAGCATGCCGGAGACGGCGAAGCCGAACTTCGGGGGGTTGCCGAGGCTGGTGAGGCTGATCGGTGCGCCCGGGTTGAGGAGCGCGGCCGCGCGGTCCTTCTCCTCCTGGCCCATGCCGAGGCCGGCGTCGTCGATGATCAGGCAGACGCCGGTCGGGACGGCCTGGACGCTGATCTCCACCGGGGTGTCCGGGGCGGAGTAGTTGGTCGCGTTGGCCAGCAGCTCGGCCAGCACGATGGCGACCGGCTCCACGACCTTGCTGGCGAGCGAGACGCTGACCCGGGAGTTGATCCGCACCCGGTCGAAGTGCCGGATCCGGCCCTGGGCGCTGCGGGCCACGTCGTAGACGGAGGCGACGCTCTCCCGGCGGCCCAGCCAGCCGCCGCAGAGCACCGCGATGCCCTGGGCGCGACGGCCGAACTGACTGTTCGCGTGGTCGATCACCATCAGGTCGGCCAGGATCTGGGGGCTGTCGCCGTACTTCCGCTGCACCCGGTCGATGACGACCTGCTGCTCGTCGGCGAGGCCCTGCAGCGTCCGCATCGCCGCCTTGAGGACCGCCTTGGTGTCCTCCTCCGCGTCGCGGCGGACCTCCGCCACGTCGGCGGCGTGCCGGCCCTGCAGCTGCGTGTTCAGCACGCCGAGTTCGTCGCGCTGCCGCGCGGCCAGCGAACCCGCCTCCTCAAGGGAAACGTTTCGCCTGCGCAACGCCTGGTTCGTCCTCCAGGCCTGGAGCGCGGCCCCGACGGCTGCAAGCATGACCACGACAAGGACCCACACAAGGGGTTCCCGCACAAATGACGTCATGAAACTCTCTTCAGGTGGCATCGCGTCAGGAACGAGGTCCGGACCGCCCGGCGCGAATGGGGACTGGCGGCCTGCACTCCCCCGAAAGACACCTGTCGTTCCATCACGTCGGTGGGAGCTCTTCCGTATGCGGGACCTGTGACAACGCCTATCGCGGGGTCAGCTTACTGCAACTACTGGCGTGTCAGAACAGTTGTCATTTAGGGCAGTTGGGGCCAAACTCCGCCAGCATCCAGCACTGCCGCCGGAAAAGCGGGCTTTGTGACACGGTGTTCACCCACACCTCACGTCCGCGCCACAAGTCGACCGGCTCCGGTCCACCGGCCGGACCGGGGGCACGACGACGGCCGGGCCCGGGACGAAAACGACGGCGGGGCGGCTACGTGGTGCGGACCAGCGCCGGCCTTGCCGCCGAGCTCGCCGACGACCCGCTCCAGCACTCGGCCGGGCGGCTGTTCCGGG
>NZ_JBEYVJ010000231.1:0-11865 GCF_040643935.1 Kitasatospora sp. NPDC047058
TGGGGGGGGCCCCCCCCCCCGGGGGGGGCCCGCCCCCCCCCCGCCGACCGGGCCTTCGGCGGCCCGACCAGGGTCAGGTGGTCGGCTGGTCCCGGGTGCGTTGGCGGTGGGCCTTTTGCCGGCAGGCGTTCGAGCAGAAGCGCCGCGGTCGCCCTCCGGACCTGCTCGGGGGTGGAACGGGCTGCTGGCACTGCTCGCAGGGGCGGAGCAAGCTCTGCTCCAACGCGCGGACGGCGGCCTTCATCTCTGGCGGCAGGCCATCGGCCAGGTCCCGGAGCTCCGCCGAGACATTCCAGCCCTGCGGGTGCCGCGCCCTGGCCATCCTTTTGCGGAACTCCTGGTACAACTCCTGCCGCGACTTGCCGGTGTACTTGAGGACCTCGGGATTCGACATCATCACGGTGCCGATCATCTCGATCATGACCGTGGCGGTCTCCGCCGCCATGTCGCTGAGCTCCAGCGCGTTGGTGGTCGCGCTCCGGGCGGTGGGGTCGTTGGGGGTGCGTCGGCGTGTCACTGGGCACCGCCGGCGGGCACAGCGGTGGTGGTGCCGGGCTCGACGACCTGGCTGGGGATGACCGGGGAGGTCTGCGGTGCGGGCGCCGACGTGGTGGCACTGTTCTGCTGGCCGAGCTGGAGTCCGCGCAGCGGGGCGGTGAGCTCGCGTACCCCCTGGTAGCGGGGCGTGAACTTCTCCACTGCGCCGATCAGGCCGGTGAACTGACCCACCATGGTGGGCATGTCCTGGGACCGGGTCCGGGCGACGCACACCCGCACGATGTAGGCGATCAGGGCGGCGAGCACGACGATGGAGCCCAGGACGAGCACGACCACCAGGGCCACGAGGACGAAGACGACGACGAGGTTAGGGTCCAATTTTTCCTCCAGAGACGACGAGAGGCCCCCGCCGGACGGCGGAGGCCTGAGACTGTGTGGTTGTTTTCGGGCATGCAAAAAGCCCCGTCGATCGACGAGGCTCAAACACATCAAGACATAGATGTCCCGTTCGGGAAGCAGTCTGTCAGACGTCGAACGTGCAGTCAAACAGCTCTCTGAGCTGGGCATTTGGGGAGCACACCGGCGCGAGTACTTCCGGCTGGGTTTCGTAACGAGGGCGCCCTGCCAATGCCTACTCCCGCCAGCCCACGTGGTGAGCAGACCCTCGCGGACCGGGCCCGCGCTGGAGCGGGCGGCGGAGGCCGGGCGGCTGTACACCCGGACCCGGGCGGCCGGCTACATGTGGGTGCGCGAGGCGGACTTCGCGCACCTGCTGCGCTCGGGCTGGGTCGAGCCTGTCACCTAGGTCCACTCCGGCTGAGCAGTGCTGGCGCGAGTACCCGGCTGTGCCGCTGTTCCGCCGGGGCAACCTGGACGTGCTGCTCGCCCACCCTGGCATCGACTGGGAGGCGGTCCGGGCGACGGCGAGGGGCCAGCCCTCGCCGCTGGCCAGGCTGACCACCCGCGCTGGCCGGGGCGGCGAGTGACATCGGCGGCCGTCGGCGCGTGTACCCCGCGGCCGACGGACCCGGGTCAGAGCCAGCGCAGCGCGTCCGGCCCGGCGTCGGCGGCTGTCACGCCGGCACCGAGCACGTCGCGACGCCACAGCACGATCTGGGTGGTTCCGTCGTGGTACCAGCAGGGCCCGGTGACCAGCCCGATGCCGGGCTGTCCGCCAGCCACCCGTGAATCGCCGGGGCGTGGTACGCGTAGTCGTACAGGGAGGCCGTGATGGCGGCCGGGCGCCGCTCCCGCACCCAGCACAGGGTGTGGTCGAGCCAGTCCGGCCGGGCCCCCTAGCCCCTTCCGTTCATCGGCCCGCTCACCAGCACGACCACCGACACGTCGGCCTGTGCCAGCACCACCCCGCCGGTGGTCACCGGGTGCGCGCCGCGGACATCACGTCGAGGGTGGGATGGTGAGCATCATCGTGGTCCTGGAGCACCCGGACGAGCCGGTGCTGTTGCTGGTGCACGCCGCACCGTCCGACCCTGACGTGCCGGGCGATCCCGGCCCGGTGACCGCGTGCGGGATCGACACCACCGGGATGGTCGTCGCCCCGTGGGGCCGGGCCCGGCACGCGCTGGTATCCGCCGGATCTGCGGAACAAGGTGTGCCCGCGTTGCGACCGCGCGGTGCGATCCAGCGGGTAGCCCGCCGGTATTGCTCCGCGGGGGCGCCGACCTATGCGGCCTCGTCTCGACGCGGGTGGGCGGTCCCCGCCGCGTAGAGACAGAGCTCCGGTTGGGCAGACGGCTTGGTCACGAAGAGCTCGGGCGCGTCGTACACCAGCTGGTGAACCATCCTCCTCAGGATGCGCGTTCGCACTGGACTTGGGACAAGATCAGCGAGAACCGCGGTCCGGACCTCCAACCGTCGGATGCGATCGGCCACGGGACCAAGGCCGACCTGGGCGGCGGTGCGGACACCGCGGGCTTCATTGGCACGCTTCCACGCCTGCTCCCACGCCATGATCTCGCTGTCCGGCTGACCGCACGCCCTAACGATGGCCATGACCAGACCAAGCTTGGGCCACTGGCCATCGTGCAGCACACGGCTGAGAGTTGACCTGCTGAAGGCGGGGGCCACCCCCGCCTCAAGCAGATCGCTCTGGGTGCGCCCGGACCGGACGACCAGATTCCTGAGCGCGGCGAGCAGGTGGTGGGGCTGTGCGATGTCCTCCAGTGCGGGAGTCCGCGTCAGTCGGCGGGACCGCGCGCGGTCCCACTCGGCGCGTGCCTTGCACCTGTCTGCTGGCGTACCGCCACAGGCGGTCACGTAGGCCTTGACCTGATCCCACTCGGGCAGGACGCGGCCGGAGGTGAACCTCGACAGGGCGGAGGCCGAGAAGCCCGGCCGGTCGGCCAGGCTCTCGGCGAGGTCCGCGAGCGTTACCCTCTGCCGCACGCGCAGTTCGAACAGGAACAGCGCGAGGTCATGGAAGGGGGTATCGCTCGGCGGCCTGGCGGGGCGGCGTCCCATCATCGCCGCCGGCTAGGCGGTCATAGGGTTGGCGGCGGCGGCGACCATGCGTCCGATGACTCGGAACAGAGCACCCGCAGCCCTGCGGGGCGGCTTCACGAGGGTGGCGGCGACCACCCCGGTCGTGAAGACCAGCAGGGCAATGTGCGTCGGCACCGCGAACACCGTCAGCGCGACCGCGGCCACGCAGGCGACGATGATCACGATGATGATCGTCACCCCGACCGCCCACCACGGGACGTCATCACGCCGCCTCTTGCGAGTGCACGTAATCTTACCCTGCGTATTATGTTCCCTGGGTTTCCTATTCATCGCAATCACCCTCGCATTTCGTCGAGCAGGGGCTCCTTAAAGCTGTCCGACCGCTTTGCCCAGTGGTCGCACCGAAGCCTCCTGAAGACACAGTAAGGTGTCCGGGTCAGGGTGACGAGAGCCGATCCCCCGGGGGTCGGTGAGTTTGCCCAGATATTCCCGCCCAAGCTGGGATAATTCCTCCGCCGGACGACGATAATCGCAGGTCAGAGGCCTCTCCGCAGAGGACATCTCCAGGATTGTCCCGCACGAGAATTGCCCTGGCAGAGCTCGTTGGATACCGTCATACCCAGAGCCTTCGGGAGCCCCGAAGCTCTATCGCAGGTCCCTCTTAGAGATCGAGCAGAGAGCAGTACCTACTCCACGATGCTGTTGCCCCAGCACGACGGAGAAAACCCAGTTTAGGTGTATCACCCCACAAATCGAAGGGCCGCCCTGTCATGGGGCGGCCCTTTCGTCTGCGATAAGTGCCGATAGCCGACGAATGGACGGCCTCCCCGGATATCTGTGATCGAGGCGCCACGAAAGGTCACATCGGCTTGGGACCGGCTCCGGCCCGCCGGGACCGCCGTGCTGATCAGTTCAGGTTGACGTCGATGAAGTCGATGTCGGTGATGGACACCTCGATGACGGCGGCGTCACCCTCGCGGCCCTCGCGGAAGTACTCGTCCTGGAGGTACTCGGCCAGCACCTCCCTGGCCAGGGTCTCGTCCCCGGCTTCCTGCGCCTCCAGCAGGCGTTCGGCGTACTCCGGCGGGAGCGTCTTTCGGAAGTTGCGCATCCGCCCGTCGGGGGTGGTGGTCCCGGTCGCGGAGGAGGAGTAGCCGAACGCGGCGCGGGTGTTAACGGTGACCGGGCGCTGGCGTGCCGCCTTCGCGGCCTGCCGCTGGAGACCGGGCTTCCAGTCCTTCCGGACCTCAGACTCGATCTTCTTCGCGATCGCGGCCGGCGGGTTCTTGCGCTCGCCCTTGAGGTAGCGGCGCACCGCAGTGGCGCTGACGCCGAGGCGGGCGGCAACCTTGGCGACGGTTCCCTCCTGCTTCATGAGGAAGCCGACGCGGCCCTTGGTGGTCTTGTGGATCTCGGCCTGTTTGGGGGTGAGCTTGGTCCGGACGGCCTCGCCTAGGGCATCGAGCATCTTGCCCATCGCTCTCACTCTCCTTCGGTGTCGCGCTCATTCGCGCGGGGGGCGACGTAGCGGGCCGGGTTAACGCCCTCGGTCTGGCGCTCGGTGTACCAGGTCAGGGGGCGTGCGCCCTCCTGCTTGCACCAGCCGGGCTGGACACCGAGGCGGAACGCGCCGGGGAGCTGGCCGCCGTTAGGCGTGCGGGGGATCACCGCGAGCGCGGTGGCCTCGGCCGCCGGGTAGATGACGCAGTCCGAGTACGCCGCGAGCGGCGCCAGGCCAGTGGCCTGGTAGGTCTTGAGCATCTTGCGGTGCTGGGAGACGCGGGCCGTGGAGATGACGGCCGCGCGCACGTCCGGGCGCCACCACAACTTCTCCAGCTCCGGCCACGGCCGGCCCGGGGTGTAGCCCAGGTAGCGGGCCGGGGACTGGCGCAGCTTGCCGATGCCCGACTTCACGGTCTGCTTGATGTAGCGGGCGAGCGCGCGCTCAACGGGGTCGCCGGTGCCCTGGTTGTAGGCCTCCATCGCCGCCAGGAACTCCTCCGGCGCCATGCCGGGGACGATGCCCAGGGCGGCCATCGTGTCCTTGTAGGCGCGGGCGAGGTGCTCCTGCCACGGGTCGAGCCATGCGGCGACGGCCGGGCGGCGCAGCCATCCCTCGCTCGGCTCGACTGCCAGGCCCAGCTCGGCGGCGTAGGCGAGGGTCTGGGTGGTGTACCAGCCCGGCCCGGTCGGCGGCTTGCCATCAGGGGTGAGCGGGCACGGGAAGCGCGGGTCCCACTCAACGCCGGACAGGTCGGCGCGCCAGGCCCCCGGGGTCTTCTTGTCGAAGGTGGGCTTCACCTGGTGGACGGGGTCACCGTCGCCGACGAGCAACCGTGAGGCCGCGGCGAGGAAGCTGGTGTTGGTGTCGATGCCGACGACGCACGGGAAGCCAGCCTCGTCGTCGGCGACGGAGCGGTGCCAGTTCCAGGCCTCCTCCCGCATCGCGTCCGTCTCCTCGTCGCGGCCCTGGGCCAGCGGATGCTCCATCGGCGCCTCCGGCGGCGCGGGCTGCACAGCTCGGGTGAACGAGCCGGGGACGGGGCCGGAGACGTAGCGCTGCTCGTCCTCGCTCCACACTGCCCGGGTCGCCGGGCGCAGCTGGAGGAGCAGTTCGATGCTGTTGGTGCCCATCGAGCCGCGCGGGGCGATGACCCGGGTGGCGTAGGTGCCCAGGGTGCGGGCGACGTCGGCCGCGGTGGCGTCGGGGTCGATGGCCCAGCCGTTGGAGCTGCCGAGGGCGTCCCAGGGCATCACGGCGAGCTGGACGCACTGCCGGTTGCCGTCCTTGACCGGCTTGTAGAGGCGGGTCCAGGCGGAGAAGCCTCGCTTGGTGAGCTGCCAGCCGGCCTTGGTGAGTGCTTTGACGACCTTGTGGTCCTCGGGCAGGCGCAGCTGGCGGCGGTCCTCCAGCTCCGGCGGCAGGCCCAGCTTTGCCGCCGCCAAGGCCGTGAGCACGACCATCGGGTCGGCGTCGGTGCCCCACTTGTGCAGCCGCGCCTGGCCGAGCCCGGCCCCGAGCGCCCAGGTGGCCAGGGTGTTGATCGACTTCGCCGCGCACACCAGGGTGCGGCCGTCGGCCAGGTGCGCGGTGAGCGTCCCGTCCGAGGCGGCATCCAGGACCGCGAGGGGGCCGTTCGGGTACTCGGCCACCGGGGCGTCGCCGTGGCTGTCGGCCGGGGTGGTGCGGGCCCGAGCGGTCCGCTCCCGGGCGGCCGGGGCCGACTGCTGGACGGGAACCGGGGACGCGGGGAGGGGGTTCGCCTCGGCGGGCGCGGCCGGGACGGCGGCCAGGAAGCCGCCCCCGTCCGGCGTCGCGTTGCACGAGAACACGCCGGGGAGGTTCAGGTGGCGCGGGGTGCCGTCGGCCTCCCGGCGCGGAGTCGGCTTGCCGCACACCACGCACGGCGCCAGCTGTTCCTGGTAGGGCATGTCATCCTCCTCGATCGCGTCGGTAGCGGTGCCGTTCGTGGACGGCTCCGCCTCGGAGCCGCTGGTGTTGCCGAACAGGGTCTGCTCCACCTCTGGCAGGTCCGGGGTGTCCGTCCCGTCCTGCGGCGCGGTCTGGTCGCCATCGGCCGGGGGCCGGGTGGAGTCGTCCGACCCGTCGCCGTTCGTTCCGGGGTCGCCGGTGCCGTCGCCGGGCGGCGGGTTGTCTCCGTCGTCGCCGAGGTCCCAGAGGTACTCGGGCTTGATGAGGATCAGCCAGGGCTTCTTCCCCGCGATGTCGACCCGCCAGGTGGCCTCCCGGCCCTTCTGGGTCGCGTTGCGGTACGTCATGCCCGAGCGCAGCAGGGCGTTGGGCAGGGAACGGCTGGTCGTGCCTTTCACCTTGGCGTCGGTGCTGTTCTGGAGCAGGTCGTGCAGGTGCTCGGACGTGATACCGAGGGCCGGGCCCCGGTCGGGGAGCCAGTAGAACGCGGAGCCGCGGCCCTCCCAGACGGGCTGCTGGTTGTCGCCGATGCCTTTGTAGATGAGGCCCTGGGCCTGCTCGACCTCGTGGGGGACGGCGGGGCGGACGTTGCCGCCCGCGTCCCGGATGTGGGCCTTGCTGCGCAGCAGGCTGTTGCGGATGACGGCAGCCACGGCGGTGGGCAGGTCGTCCTGGGCAGCGTGGCGGTCGTCCATCTTCTCGGCCTGCTGGGCCAAGGAGTCGGCGAGCGGTCCGCAGACGGTGCGGGCGAGCGCCTCGCCGTCCATGTCGAGGACGTCGGCGATCAGGAGGATGCCCGCGAGCATGCCGCCGGCCGCCTTGATGACGCCCTCCATCGGGCCGTTGTAGTCGGGCAGGGCCTTGTTGACGTAGGGCTTGAGGAGCGTGGTGGCCTTGGCGTCGAGGTCCTCCAGGTACTCGGTCGCCTCGTCGCCCTGCTCATACAGGTGCTGGATGACCATCTCGCCGATCGTGCGCAGCGGGACCTCCAGCAGCTTGCCGCCGCCGTCGCGGTACCAGCGCCAGTCGAGCTGGCCGCCGTTCTCCGACATCTGGATGCACACCGCGCGGCGGTACAGAGAGGCCTGCATGGTGGGCGGCATCATCTGCGCGGTGGCCACGGGGATGCCGCGCACGTAGCTAGCTTCCTGGTGGCCGAGCTTGCGGGTGGAACGGCCGCGCATCTCCTCGTCGTTGCCGACCGAGCGGAAGAGCATCTCCAGCTTGTCGTTGGCCTCCCTCACCTCCGCCGGGGCGGAGTCGAGGGTGAGCGCCAGGTCCTCGATGAGCAGCGGGGAGTCCGCCTCGAAGGCCACGGCCAGCTCGATGGTGGTCTTGGTGTGGTGGAAGGCGCGGGTGGGCTCGGGCGGGAACGCCTCCGGGCGCTTGGTGAACAGCAGTCCGCGCTGGACGGCGCCGGTGGAGGTCTTGCCGGAGTTGCGCTCGCCGAAGAAGGCCAGGCCAGCAGTGACCGGGCGCAGCGTGAAGCCCATGGAGCGGGCGCCGGTGCCCACCGAGAATGTGCCGGTCCAGCCGTGGGCGGCGATCTCCTGGACCGCCTTGCGGCACTCCTCCATAGTGGCGGTCTTCTCCAGCGGCATCGCGGCCTTGCGGACGCGCTCGCGGACCTTGTCCTTGTCGACCTGCACCGGGCGGCCCTCGGGGAGGGTGCGGCCGTCGGCGAAGACGTAGGTGCGGCCGTAGCCGGGCAGGTCGTGCCAGCCGGTGCGCTTGACCACCAGGGTCCGGGGCAGGTCGAGGCCCTGCTGTTCCACGATGTTGACGAGGACTTCGCGCATGGCCTTGGTGCCGGTGCCGGAGGCGTCGGCGAATGTGTTCCAGCCGTCGACCGCGCGCAGGTCGGAGAGCGCGACGATGATGGTGTCCTCGCCGACGGTCACCTCGTAGTAGCGGTCCTTGACCTTGCCGTCCTCACCGAGGACAACTAGGCGCACAGTGACCTTCGGGCACCAGTACAGGGACTTGCGCCACACCGTGGAGCCCTTCGGGCCGCGCTGGCGCTTCCAGATCGCGCCGTTCACGCCCTCGGCAGGGTCGAAGCGCCAGCCGTCGGAGCCGTGCACCGGGCGGCCGGGCAGCGCCGCGTCCTGCTCGTCGTCGGCGTCCTCAACGGCGTCGGTGTCCGACGTGGAGGCCTTGGCCGGGGCAGGCCCGGTCGGCGCACCGCCGGTGGCGCACCTGACTCCCGGCCAGCCGGCCTGCAGGTCTGCGGCGGCCACCGGCACCAAGGCCTCCAGGCCGTGTCCGGCGTTCAGGTGGTCGGAGACGTCGGCCTTGCGGATCTGGACCAGCCCGCGCACGACCCGCACCGAGGCGGCGACGGGGGCCAGCTCGGTGCTGACGGTGAGGGCGTGCTTGTAGCCGGACTCGTCGTAGTCGGCGACGATCACGACGTGGGCGCCGGTCAGATGCTTGGTGTGCTGGGGGCGCCACTTGCCCGCGCCGGTCGGGTTGCAGGTGGCCACGGCGCCGAGCGCGGTGAGGCGGTCGGCGTCGCCCTCGCCCTCGACCACGTACACGGTCTCGCTGGAGGCGATGGCCGCGGTGACGGCGGGCAGGTTGTACAGGCCCAGCCAGTCGACCAGCCGCTTGGCCCCGGCCGGCTTCTTGCGGCCCGGGTAGTGGGTGGCGAAGGTCTTCTCGGTACAGGCCTCATTGGTGCAGCGGCGACGGATGATCGTGGCCAGCACCGTGCCCTGGGCGTCCGCGTAGACGTGGCGGGCTTCCTCGGCGTAGTCGTGCTGGTGGTCCGGCTCGGGCTTCGCCGCCGGGGGCTGGACGGGCTTGCGCTGCGCGGGCGAGGCCGGGACGGAAGCCGGGGACGCCGGACGCGGGAGGGAGGTGGCCGAGCCGCGCTGGAAGGCGGGCGAGACACCGTCGTAGAAGTCCCGGGTCTCGAACCCGAGCCCGGCGCGAATGTCGTGGAAGGAGCAGCTGCTCTTGCACTCGAACACCATCCGGCCGGCCTTGTCGGCCGTCGGCGGCTTCCAGTCGGCACTGAACGACGGCGAGTTGTCGGCGTGGCCGGTGGCGGGGCAGCGGGCGTCGATGTGGTCGCCCCGCGGGCTGGGCGCGCAGCCCAGGATGTCCAGGGCGTTCAGCATCCGGTGGAAGGAAGACCGCTCGCCAGAGAAGGCGTCACGGCCAGCGGGCGCGAGCGCGGTCACCGGGCCCCACCCCCGAACAGAGCACGAACGGGGGACTCCGGGAAGGTGATGATCAGGACATTTACGACGATGACGTGGTGCGGGGACCAGGTCACTGGGTACCCTTTCACTGAACTGTTCGAGGGCCCCGGCGAATCTTGGCGGATGAGACCGGGGCTTTCGGCTGTCTGGAGTCAGTTAGCTACGCTGCGCGGCTCTGCTTGGCCTCGGAGATCTCCCCCAGCAGATCGGTTAGGTCCCGGAGCGCCGCGAGCACCGCAGCGGGGTCCTCCGCAACCGCACGAGCTGTCTTTTCGTTGAGCAGCCCGGCCCTGATTGCCGACGCCACCCGCCTTCCAGTCTCGGGAGCCATCCCATAGCGAGGGCCAAGGCGTGGAATTCCGGCGATCCGACTGACGGTGCTCACCATGTACTGGCTGACACCGGCGGTGTTGGCGACCTCCGTCATCGTGATGCCGGTCGGCTTAGTCCGGGACTCGACGTCCATCTCGGTCACCTTCCCCACCTCTCTTCTGACGCTTCGATAGCTATAGCTATAGCAGTGCTTACACTATCGCCCCTTGACGGCCCATGAGGCTCGATTTCAACTACGACACGATCTTTTTTGCTGGGCACCACTGGGGAGGTCCGGCACCGTCCGCCTCGTCCGGCTCTCCTCAGCGGTGCCCGGCGCGGGGCCGGGCACCTGACCTGGGCTCAGTCGTTCCAGTCCATCGGGGAGCGGACGCTGACCTTTTCGATCACCGGCGGTTCCATCTGCGCGGTGACGTAGATAGTCGGCTCAACGCGGATCTGCGGGCTGCTGTGGGTGTGGTGGTGGGTGCTGTGGCTGCTGAACCGCAGGAAGGCCAAGCCGCGCAGGGCGAAGACGGACAGCACCAGCCAGCCGAGGGCGGCGACCCCGGCGGCAACCGGGCGGCCGGCGGGCGCGGTAGCCTGCCAGACCATCACGCTCGTCGCGGCCCCGTACAGGGCCCAGCCGAGCCGGGCGCCAAACGCGCGGAAGAGGAACGACCAGAGGAAGAAGCCGATCCCGGCGAGCTTCCACACCTCGTACGCGGTGGTGTCGTTGACCGGCAGTCCGGACGTGTGTTCACCGAAGTAGAGGTGCAGCGCCTGGGTGACGGTGGCCATCAGGCCGGTGTGGTGGGGCAGGTCAGAGCGGTCGAAGTGCACCTGCGGGGTGGAGGTGTGGGACGCGGCGTTGATGATGCCGGTGATCGCGCCGTAGACGATCCAGGTGACCAGGAGGCCGATGAGGATGACCACGGTCGCCTTCATCCAGGTCGCCGCGGGCCGGACGCCGTTGGCGTAGGCGCGCAGGTCGCGGCCCATCGCGGACAGCAGGGGGCTGACCGCCTCCCACAGCCGGCGCGCTCCGTCGGCGATCCGCTCGCCGACGGTCGGCTCCAGCGGCGACGGCGGCTCGGGGTCGGCTTGCTGCGGGCTGGTCTCGGGGTCCTGCTTGGCGAACTGGCGGCCGATGAAGGGGATCTGGTTGTCGTCGCGGTCGTTCACTGGGCGTCCTTCCGGAAGGTCAGGTCGGGAACGGTCTCGGCCTCGTAGTCGGTGCGGGCGTGGTCGAGCAGGCCGCGGTTGTAGTTGCCGTCGAGCAGGGGGCGCAGCTCGTCGGCGGTGGTCCACGGTTCGGTGATCCGTTCGGCGGCCTTATGGAGGCGGCCGGCGTAGAGGGAGATCTCGGGCCAGGGGGCGGCGGCCTTGGCGGTGAGCCACTGGCGGAAGGTCGGCCGGCCGGAGCGCACGCCGAGGCGGTCGGCGACGCGGGTGAGCTTGAGGGTGAAGTGGCGGGCGGGGTCGTCGGTGAAGCGGTGGAGGGCGACGAGGGCGGTGATGACGACGTCGCACAGTTCGTCGGCGACGTCGGCTCGGGTGTGGGTGACGCCCTTGCGGGGGTTCTGGCCGGTGGCGCCGATGTAGGCCTGCATGGTCTCGCCGACCTCTTCGCCGAGCTTGAGCAGGCGCATGGCGGTCTCGTTGTCGCCGTGGCCGTTGTGGTGGTCGAGCCAGGCGACCTGGCGGGCGATCTGCTCCCAGACGTCGTCGGCCGGGTCGGGGCCGGGGAAGCCGGTGCCGGTGTCGGTGGTGGTCATGGCGGGTGGTTCCTCCTTCGGGTTCAGCGCTGGTAGTGGGTGCCGACGAGGACGCCGACGGCTGCGACGAGGAGCAGGATCTTGATTCTGGTGAGCAACGCGGGGTCCGTTTCGCTGTGGGCGGTGGCCCGCCCCCCCCCGCCTTCGGGGGGGCGGGGCGTGGGTAAGCCGC
>NZ_JBEYVJ010000232.1:0-11832 GCF_040643935.1 Kitasatospora sp. NPDC047058
CGCGCTTCGGCGACGCCGAACAGCCGGCCACCGCGCAGTGAGCCGGTCGCGCTGAGGCTGGGCGGGCCGGGGCCGGGAGAGCACGCCGCAGCGGCGGCCCCGGTCCGCGTCGGACCGGACCGCCGCTGCGAGGGTGGCGGCTCAGCCCGCCAGGACCTCGGTGACCAGCTCGCGCGCCTCGGCCTGGACGCGGACGAGGTGTTCGTCGCCCCGGAAGGACTCGGCGTAGATCTTGTACACGTCCTCGGTGCCGGACGGGCGGGCGGCGAACCAGGCGTTCTCGGTGCAGACCTTGATCCCGCCGATCGCCGCGCCGTTGCCGGGCGCCTCGGTGAGGACGGCCGTGATCGGCTCCCCGGCCAGCTCGCCGGCCTTGACCTGCTGCGGCGACAGCCGGGCCAGCAGCGCCTTCTGCTCGCGGTCGGCGGGCGCGTCCACCCGGGCGTAGGACGGGGCGCCGTGGCGGGCGGTCAGGTCGCGGTAGTACTCGCTGGGCGTACGGCCGGTCACCGCGGTGATCTCCGAGGCCAGCAGGGCGAGCAGGATGCCGTCCTTGTCGGTGGTCCACACCCCGCCGTCGCGGCGCAGGAAGGACGCCCCGGCGGACTCCTCGCCACCGAAGGCGATCGAGCCCTCCAGCAGCCCGTCGACGAACCACTTGAAGCCCACCGGCACCTCGGTCAGCTCGCGCCCGAGGTCGGCCGCGACCCGGTCCAGCATCGAGGAGGAGACCAGGGTCTTGCCCACCGCCGCGTCGGCCGGCCAGTCGGCCCGGTGGCGGTAGAGGTAGTCGACGGCCACCGCGAGGTAGTGGTTCGGGTTCATCAGGCCGTCCGGGGTGACGATGCCGTGCCGGTCGGCGTCGGCGTCGTTGCCGGTGGCGATCGCGTACTCGTCGCGACGTCCGATCAGCGAGGCCATCGCGGCGGGCGAGGAGCAGTCCATCCGGATCTTGCCGTCCCAGTCCAGCGTCATGAAGCGCCAGGTCGGGTCGGTGACCGGGTTGACGACGGTCAGGTCGAGCCGGTGGGTCTCCGCGATCCGGCCCCAGTAGGCGACGGACGCCCCGCCCAGCGGGTCGGCGCCGATCCGCAGGCCGGCCGCCCGGACGGCGTCCAGGTCCAGGACGGAGACCAGGTCCTCGGTGTAGGCGGTGAGGAAGTCGTGGCGGCCGGTGGTCGCCGCGGTCAGCGCCCGGGCGTACGGCACCCGCTTGACGCCGCGCAGGCCGTCGCGGATCAGGGCGTTGGCCCGGTCCTGGATCCAGCCGGTGGCGTCGGAGCCGGCCGGGCCGCCGCTCGGCGGGTTGTACTTGAAGCCGCCGTCGCGCGGCGGGTTGTGCGAGGGCGTGACCACGATGCCGTCGGCCAGGGCCTGCGGGTTGCGGCGGTTGTGCGCGAGGATCGCGTGCGAGACGGCCGGGGTGGGCGTGTAGCCGTCGGCACTGTCGAGCAGCACGGTGACGCCGTTGGCCGCGAGCACCTCGACCGCGGTCACCCTGGCCGGCTCGGAGAGCGCGTGGGTGTCCACACCGAGGAACAGCGGGCCGGTGATGCCCTGGGCGGCCCGGTACTCGCAGATCGCCTGGGTGGTGGCCGCGATGTGGTCGTCGTTGAACGCCGCGTCGAGCGAGGAGCCGCGGTGGCCCGAGGTGCCGAAGGCCACGCGCTGGCCCGGCTCCTCCGGGTCCGGGTGGAGCGCGTAGTACGCCGTCACCACCCGCGCCACGTCCACCAGGTCGTCCGGCTGCGCAAGCTGACCGGCCCGTGCGTGTGCCATCTGTTGTCTCCCACCAGTTCCCTGTCCGGTCGCCGGCCCGGCCGGCCCGGCGCTTCCTTGCCCCGTGCTCACCGATCGTAACCAGAACACGACCCCCGGCTGTACCCGGGCGGGCCAGGCCCGGCCGGCTCCGCACATCCACCGCGGGGCGACACCCCCTCCGTCACCCTTTGCATCGCCCGCGCCACTCAGTGAACAGGGGTAGTACTGGGGATTCCGGACCGGCACGGCCGGGGGACACACTCGAAGAAGGCAGGCGGCGGACCGCCGACCACACCAGCACGCCACGCCACCGCCCCTACGGGCCGTCAGTCCTTCCCCACCCGACGTCCGGAAGGACCCGGCGCCGGGCGCTGAACTGCCGTCACACCCCGCCACTCTCCGCACACGTCACCCTTCACCCCGTGACGGAGATTTCCCACGAAGGGATTGGGAAACCCATGAGCGCCAACGCGACCCCCTACATCGCGCACGCCGACACCGAGGCCGCCAAGCGCCTCGCCGACACCGATTCCCCCTTCACCATCGAGGTCGAGTTCCTCGGCGGGCTGTCCCCCGCCCAGCAGGACGCGTTCAAGCAGGCCGCCGACCGCTGGGCCCGCGTCATCGTCGGCGACCTGCCCGACGTCGCCGTCGGCGACCGGATCGTCGACGACCTCCTCGTCCAGGCCGAGGGCAAGACCATCGACGGCCCCCAGGGCACCCTGGGCGAGTGCGGACCGACACGGCTGCGCCCCGGCCCCGGACCCTCGAAGTTCCTCCCGGTCACCGCCCTGATGTCCTTCGACAAGGACGACCTCGCCGCCATGGAGGCCAACCGCACGCTCGTCGACGTCATCACCCACGAGATGGGGCACGCCCTCGGCATCGGTACCGTCTGGACGCGCAAGCGCCTGCTGCGGGGCGCCGGCACCAACAACCCCACCTTCGTCGGCCGGAACGCCGAGGCCGAGTACTCGGTTCTCACGGGCCGCACCGCACCCAGGGCCGTCCCCGTCGAGAACACCGGCGGGCCGGGTACCGCCGACGGCCACTGGCGCGAGACCGTCTTCGACAACGAACTCATGACCGGCTTCGTGGGCCGGGCCGGCAACCCGCTGAGCCGGCTGACCGTGGCCAGCCTCAAGGACCTGGGCTACGTGGTCGACCTGGACGCCGCCGATCCGTACACGCTGCCCAACCACCTCGAACTCGCCGAGAGCGGTGCACTGCGGACCCGCACCGCCCCGATCGACGTCGGCGTCGTGATCCCCACCATCCCCGAGGTCCTGCCCGCCGACAGCCTCCAGGTCGCCTGAGGCACCACCCGCCATGGCGGACCACGACCGACCCCACCACGAGGACGAGCGCTACGTCGTCCGGCGTCCCGAAGCCTCGGTCCTCGACAGCCAGTCCGTCGTCCCCCGGGACAACGTCGTACGCCCCCCGCCGAACCGCTTCACCCACACGCTCACCGCCGACCAGCCGTACTGGTACGACCCGAACAGCCCCGAGGGCGCACCCGACGGCATCATCCCCGCCGGCACCGCCGTCGCCCTGCTCGTCCGGGCCGACGACGAACGCTGCCGCGTCGTCACCCCGGCCGGTCTCTACGTCAGCGTCCCCTGCACCCGTCTCCGCCTCCTGCCGGACCCGCCCCGGCCCGCGCCACCCGACGACGCGGCCGGCGACGGGACCACCTGAGGCCGGAAGCCCGAACGGGCGCGAGGAGGACCACTCCTGCAGGAACCCGCTGCGGCACGACGGGTCCGGTCCCACGCGGACCGGATCCGTCGTGCCGCAGCGGGGCGGGCCGACTACGAGGCGGCCGAGCGCTACGAGGCGGGCAGCTGCTCGCGGTAGGCGTCCAGGGCGGGGGCGGTGGTCGTCGCGACGAACTCGGTGACCGCGTACGTGGCCAGGCCCGCCACCGTGAAGGGGTCGGTGCGGGTGATCTCCTCGACCGCCGCCCGGTCGACGCCGGCGGCGAGGATGAGGCCGCCGTCACGGGGCACCTTGCGGCCGGAGGCGAGGAAGGTGCCGGCCGCGTAGTGGGCCTTCAGCCATTCCACGTGCTCGGGCAGCACGGCGTCGATGCGGTCCAGCGGTGCGGTGTAGGTCAGCTCCAGAACGAACATGCCGCCCAGGCTAGCCGTCCACCCCGATCCGCCGTCAGCCGCCCTGACGGGCACGGGATTTTACCGAACGGTCGACCAACGGGGAGGGACGGCGGGCTAGCGTTCAGGGCATCCACCGGACGACAGGGCGCGGGCAGGCCGCGCGGGAAGAGGTGTGCCGTGAACACGATCGACGTCACTGCAGCCGCGGCGGCGCTGCCGCAGGCGTGGAGCTCGCAGGTGCTGGGCCGGGTGGGCCCGACCGAGGTCAAGGTGCTGCGGATGGACGGGCTCCCGCTGCCGGAGGAGCGGCACGACCTGGCCGAGGTGCTGCTCGTGCTGGACGGCCGGCTGGAGCTGCTGGTCGACGGCGTGGCCGTACCGGTGGGGCCGGGCGGGATGTACGTCGTCCCGGCGGGCGTTCCGCACGCGGTGGCGGCGGGCAGCCGAGGCACGCTGGTGATCGTCGAGGCCGGCCCCTGACCGGTCCTGGCAGCGTGTCAGGCCCCATCATGCCAGGTCAGCGGCCTCGCCGGTAGGACCCAACGCACGTTCGTCCTCCCTTGCCGCACGGTGCCCCGGGCCCGCAGACTCGTCCGCATCCACTCCCCCGGCCCCGTGCCGGCCCCCGTCCGCGGGCGCCGTCGCGCACGTCGTGCTGCCCAGCCGGCCGGGAGGGAGCAGGCGAATCGAGGGGGAATCGACATGGTGGACCAGGATGCGCTGCTGCGGGCGCGGGTCCTGCTGCTGAGCAGCAACGACCGGATCCTGCGCGGGCCGAAGGCGCTCGGGGCGTACCGGCTGCTGGCCTCCGCCGCACCGGAGGTGTACGGGTCCAAGCTGGTCGTCGTCCTGATCCGCGAGGCCATCGCGCTGGCGGGGAGCGACCCGGCGACGGCACGCGAGGTGCTGGACGAGGCGGTGGCCGTCGCGGAGGCTCTGGAGGAGCGCAACCCGTACCGGGCGGAGGTGCTCGCCGACGCCCTGGCGCACCGCGCCATGCTGTGATCCGCACCCGCCCCTCCTCCGCTCCCGCAGCGGAGGAGGGGCGAATGCTGCCCGCACGCGAGCCGACTGCGGTACAACACTGCTGATATGACGATTGATCGGAGAAATCTGAAATGAGCAAGTCAGCTCTACCGCGTCGCGGACTGCTCGTGGGTGCGGCGGCCACGGTCATCGGCTGGAACACCGCGGCACGCTCCTGGGCGGTCACCGGCTCCGCCTCCGGCGCGGAGGTGGTCCCGGCCCCTGGGGCGGCCGACCTGGCCGCCCTGCCGCGTCTCGACGGAAGCGTCGTCGCCGACCCGGACACCCTCGCCCGCTTCGCGGGGGACTTCGGACACCTCGTCACCGCCACGCCCCGGGCGGTGCTGCGCCCCGGGTCGGTGCGCGACGTCGCCACGGCCGTCGCGTTCGCGCACCGGCACCGGATCCCCGTGGCAATGAACGGCCAGAGCGGGACCGGATCCGCGGCCGAACTGGAGTCGCACTCCAGCTACGGGCAGGCCACGGCCCCCGGCGGCCTCGCCATCGACGCCCGCGGCCTGGACCGGATCATCGCCGTCACCCCCGGCCGGGCCGTCGTGGAGGCCGGCGTCACCTGGGCGCAGCTCACCGACGCCGCGCTCGCCCAGGGCTGGGCACCGCCCTGCCTGACGGACTACCTGCACCTGTCGGTCGGCGGCACGTTGAGCGTCGGCGGGATCGGCGGCGCCGTCCAGCGGTACGGGCTGCAGGTGGACACCGTCGAGTCGGTCGACGTGGTCACCGGCACCGGGCAGCTGGTCACCGCCTCCCCCACGGCCAACCGGGAGCTGTTCGACGCGGTGCTGGCCGGCGGCGGCCAGGCCGGGATCATCGTCCGGGCGACCCTGCGCCTGGTCCGCGCCCGGGAGCGGGCCCTGGTGTTCACCCTGTTCTACGACGACCCGGCCGCCTTCCTCGCGGACCAGGAGCGGCTGACCACCGAGCAGCGGTTCGACCTCCAGGTCGGCGAGGTGATGCGCAACGCGGCGGGCACCGGCTGGCGCTACAAGGCGGAGCTCGTCGCCCACTACGACGGCACCGCCGTCCCCGACCGCGCGGAACTGCTGCACGGACTGCACCACCTGCCCGCCGAGACCACGGTCGTCGACCAGACCGCGCGCGAGTACGCGTTCCGGGTGGACGGCTTCGCCGACTACCTCAAGGCGGCCGGCCTCTGGGGGCAGCCGAAGCCGTGGATCAGCCTCTTCCTCCCGGCCTCGACCACCGCGACGTTCCTGCGCGAGGCGGAGGCACTGCTCACGCCCGAGGACCTGGGCGCCGGGCTGCTCCTCTTCTACCCGTTCCGGACCGACCTGTTCACCCGCCCCATGGCCGTGATGCCCGCCGAGCCCATCGGCTGGCACTTCGACCTGATCTCCTTCCCCACCCCCGGCGCCGACACCGCCGCCGCCCTGCGCCGCAACCGCACCCTCTACGACCGGGCGGTCGCCCTCGGCGGCAAGCGCTACCTCATCGGCGCCATCCCCGGCCTCACCCGCACCGACTGGCGCCGCCACTACGGCCCCCTCTGGCCCGCCGCCGTCGCCGCGAAGCACCGCTACGACCCCGTCGGCATCCTCACCCCCGGCCAGGGCATCCACTCCTGACGGTGACCATGGTCACGAGCGGCCCCCGGCCGGCCGGGGGCCGCTCGTGACCATCCACCGGTCCTTGAGGATCGTTGGCAGCCGGGCTGACGTCCGGGGCCCGACAGCATCAACATCCTCAGGAAGTCGCCATGCCTCGCCGGACTCCGCGCGAGATCAGGTCCCAGCTGCCGCTCCGGGACACACGGTATGACGGACGAACCGTCATACCGGGGTTGTCTGCGTCAGCAAACCGCCGGATAGCCACCTTCGAGCGCGGCCGAGGCCTGCCGAGGGGCGAAGTCGCACTCACGCTCCGGCGCTGGACCCTGCGGGCCGGGCACCCCCACAGTGCAGACGACTCGCACTACGGGTACGCCGACGGCCCGACCGGACACATCCGCACGCTGCTCGAAGTGGCGGCCTGGAACCTGCGCTCCCGGGGCGCGGCGGGAGCTGCGAGCCGCCCTGGCCCCCGTCGACGCCCGCATCCTCGGCAGAACGGTCAACGACCCCTTCGCCCCGCAGCATCTGCCCTGGTGGCAACGGCGCATCGAAGTCTAGTGCCGTGACCGCGAAGGTTCACCGGCTTTCGCCGGCGGCTGCGACGACTGGACTGGTTGGATGACGGCGGAGAATGAGGTTCGGTCCGGGGTGTGCAGGGTTTCCCCGCGGTCCTGCATCGGGAGGGCACATGCAACGCGGCGAAGTCTGGTGGGTGGACTTTGACGAGCGACGGCCGGTCGTGCTGCTGTCAGGAGACGAAGCGTCCGGGTTCCGAGCGATGCAAGTCGTCGCTCCTGCGGGGACCGAGATCAGCGGTGTGGCCGTCGAGGTGGCAGTGGGGGCTCCAGAGGGGCTGCCTCTCGGGGGCGTTCTTCGAGTGGCGCTCCCACGTCCCGGACTTGTCCCGTGCACTTGGCTGGTCACACTGGCCCGGGAAGACCTGATCGAGCGGGTGGGAGCCTTGTCGTCAGCGAAGCTCGACGAGATCAAGGACGCCCTCCGCGCTGGTGGACTCGAGCGGGCAGTGCGCCAGGGTGCTTGATCAGGCAACGAGCGCGGGCCGGCCGCCCCGGCGGAGTCCCTTCTCGCTGCGGATGCGGACGCGTTCGCGCCGTTGGGCGGCCAGGACCTCGGGGTGGCGGGCGTTGGCATTGCGCCACCGCAGGTAGGCGTGCAGGGCTCGGGTCTGGACCGTGTGGTTCGGATGGTTCGAGTTCGCGAGGGTGAACTGCCGCAGCGGTCCGAAGCGCGCCTCGATCGGGTTCGCCCAAGAGGCGTTGGTCGGGGTGAAGCACAGGTGGACGTTGTTGTTCTTCGCCCAGCGGCGGATCTTCTGGCTGTTGTGGGCGGAGAGATTGTCCAGGATCACGTAGACCGGGGCGCCGTCCGGGCGCGCTGCCCGGATCGACCTGAGTGCAGCCAGGGTGTTCGCGGTGCCCTTGCGGCGCCGGTTGACGCCCCACAACGTGTCGTCGCCTACCGAGTAGCAGCCGTGAAAGTACGTGACGCCGAGGGTGCGGTGGTAGGTCGCCGGCAGCCGGTTCGGCTTGCCCTCCCCCGCAGCCAGGCAGTCCACGCCGCCACTCCAACGCCCCGCTGCGCCTCGCGAGGCGCAGCGGCAAGGCTGGTTTGAGTACGGGTACTCATGTGGGCCAGGGGGCCGGCTGACAGGATCCGCAGTATGAAAAGCGGGAAAGCGGCGCTGACGGCCCTGCATCTCTTCCTGGTCTGGGCGTTGATGACGGCCGTGGTGCCGTCGCTGGGCTTCGGACTTGTGCTGACGGCCTGGGGTGGCGGGGTCGGCGCGACGGTGCCGGTCGTCGGGTTGGGTGTGCCGCTGACGGTCGGCTTGCTGGTTGCAGCGGGTATACCGGCGCGGACCGTCGTGCCGCTGTGCGGCTCGGTGCCGCAGCGGCTGGGCTGGGCGGTCATGGTCTTCGTCCTCGGCACGCTCGGCGTCCTGGCGGGTCTGGCCGCCTATAGCGGGAACGTCGACCTGGGGAGTGCCGGTACCCGGATCGCTCTGACCGGGTTGCCGTACACCGTGGCGGCGGCGTTCTTCGTACCAAGCCGGCAGGTTCGGCTCGGGGCGCTGGCCGTACTGGCGGCTGTCGTGGTCTATGCGGGCTTCGTCGGCCCCGCACAGACCCAGCAGCACCAGTCCGAGAGGGAGGTCGCGCGGTACCGGGAGCGTTCGGAGCTGCTCTACCTGGGCGCCGCACCGCGGGGCATGGAGGTGTCCCGCGCCGAGGTGGGCGCCGGCTCCTTCATCGTCGAATACCGGCCCGTCCGGCAGGGAGAGGAACTCGGCTATGTGGGCTTGACCGTGCGCTCGCCAGTCTCGCCGCCACCCCGGTGCCCCGAGCACGCGGAGGAGGGAGTGACCTGCACGGAAACGAACGGCGAGATGCTCACGGTCCGCGAGTTCTCCGGTGGCACCCGCGCCGTCACCCTCACCCGCCGCTATCCGACCACGGAGGTCGAGGTCGCCAGCCAGACGCTCGATGAAGTCGGGCTACGCCATCTCCTGGACACTCTGCACCCGCTGTCCGAGCAGGAGTTGGAGAAGTTGATGCGGGAGAAGAAGATCAGCGCCAGGAACTGAGCCGCATCCGTCCCGAGGTTGCGTCGTCACCCGCCACACCGTCACGTCCCCGAAGCCGACCTCCCCTGTGAGAGGTTCCTGCCGCGCCGATGCGGCCCGACTCGGTCCCGACAGCGTCCGACCAACGACACCCTGGTCAGGCGCGTCCGGTGGACGATCCGCCCCGGGAGCGCAAGCCGGGTGGCTACCATCTGCTTATGGTCGATCACGAGACGGTATTTCAGTCCTTGGACGGCACCGCACTGTTCGGCACGGTGTGCGCGGCAAGGGCACAGGGCTCTGTGGCGGTACTCGTGCACGGATCGGGGGTGACCCGGGAAGAGGGTGGGTTCTTCACCCGTCTGGCTGCCGGGTTGGCCGGCTCGGGGGTGACGAGTCTGCGGTTCGACCTGCGGGCGCATGGGGCCAGCGGGGGGCGTGAGTCGGAGCTGACGATCGCCTCAGTGACCAATGACATCCGGGCGGCCTGCGACCACGTGCGCATGCTGACCGGCCGGTCGGGGCCGGTGCACGTGGTCGCCGCGTCGTTCTCGGGCGGCGCGGCCGCGTTGCACGCCGCCCATCGGCCGGAGGACGTGGACAAGCTGGTGCTACTCAACCCGCGGCTGGACTACAAGGAGCGGTACGTCACTTCCCGGCCGGGATGGTCGGACGACTACCTGTCCGGGGACCTGGCGGTGCGGTTGGAGGAGCAGGGCTTCACCGAGAAGTCGCCGTTCGAGCTGAACCGGGCCCTGCTGAACGAGGTCTTCTACCTGGACACACCGACGATCCTGGCCGGGGTGCGGGCGCCGGTGCTGATGGTGCACGGCACTGCGGACACGTTTGTGCCGGTCGATTCCTCCCGCTGGCACAGGCCCATGTTCGGCGGACCGGTGGAGCTGGTGGAGCTGGACGGCGCCCAGCACGGCTTCGCCGTCCACGACGACCCGCGGTACCTGCACCCGCAGTCGCAGGCGTGGCAGCGCGAGGTGATCGAGCGGGTGGGCGTCTTCCTGGCCGGTTAGGCCGGGGCCAGCTCGCCCAGCCGCTGCCGGAACTCGCGTACTGCCGGGCGGCTGGCGTGCGGCGCGAGGTCGTCGGCGGTGCGGTGGAGCTCGGCGAGGGCCTGCCCGAAGCGGGCACCCGCGGCAAGGGCGAGGGACGTGAGCGCGGTGGTGGCGGCTTCGTCGACTTCGCCGGCGCCGACCAGGGCGCCGGAGTAGTGGGCGGTGAAGAACGCGCGGTCGCGGCGCGCGAACGCGTTCGAGGCCAGGTGTTCGCCGAAGATGCCGACGGCTCGTGTGCTCTGGCCGGCCTCGCGATAGCAGATCGCGCTCTGGACCATCAGCCGCTCGCGGGTGTAGCTGTCGCCGAGCGGGCCGGTGCAGGTGGCGGGGCCGCTCGGCGGGGCTGCCTGGTCGAGCGCGGCGTGCGCCCGGTCGAGGACGCGGGTCACCTGGTCGGCGCCGGCACCGGTGAGGGCCAGCGCCCGGGCCTGCTGCTGGAGGGCTTCGGCGCGAGGTCGCGGTGGCAGGGTCCAGGGGCCGCCAGTGGCGGCGCGGGCGAGGTCGAGCATCCTGCCCGCCTCGGTGCGCTCGGTCGCCTGGGCCTGGCGGAGCAGTACGTAGGCGTGCATCGGGCCGTCGCCGGCCAGGGTCGCCCACTCCTTGGCCTGGTGATGCCAGTAGGCGACCGCCGGGGCATAGGCGCCGGCGTCCCGGTGGAGCCATGCGGCCAGTTCCGCGCCGCGGGCGCCGAGGACCAGCAGCTCGCGCCGCAGGTCCTCTCCGGCGGTGCGGGCGGTGGAGTTGATCGCCGCGAGGATGCCCAGCGCGGTGGGCAGCACCTCGTGCGGGCCGGCCAGCCCGTCCGCGCGGGCGGCATCGTCCAGTGTACCTCGCAGGTGGCCGAGGAGTTCGTCCCGGCCGTGCCGGCGGGCGTGGTTCGCGGCGGCGGTGAGGTGGTCCAGGGCCGTGAGGTCGAGCACCGGAACGGCACCCGCCAAGCCCAGGAATGTCCGTCGGCGCACGTGCTCCTCCAGCTGTCGTCCGCTCCCGTCCGGTCGCCGTCCGGTGGGCCGGGCGAGCCGGCGAAAGCCGAGATCCTCAAGCAGGCAGTCGAACATCGCCTCCAGCACGCGCCTCGCATCCCGGTTGGGCCAGGCCGACTCGCCCGACTCCCACCGCCGCACCTGCCGGACCGAGATCCTGGCCCGCTCGCCCAGGTCGCGGGCCGTTTCGTCGTACGCGGCGGCGAAATCCTCCTGCGTGTGCCAGCCCCGTTGGACTCGGGCGGCGACGAACCGCCAGTTGGCGACGGTGTGTTCAGGCATGGGCACCCCCCGGGATTCCAGAACCACGGTAGCCGTCATGGCCACCGTGAGCGAGGGAGCACTACCTATCCGTCACGGTGTCCGGTGATGCGTCCGGTGGTCCGGCCTCGACCCCGGCCGCGGCCGGCGGTGAACTGAGAGACACCGGACCGGCCCGCACGGCCGAGTCCCCAACACCCCCTCTACGAAGGAGGACCACGCCATGAAGACCACCACCCCGGCGAAGACCCCGGCCGTCACGCTCGACCCGAAGAAGGTCGCCGCGCTCCAGGCCAAGGTGAGCCGGCTCGTCGGGACCGGCGCGCTGGCCGCCGCCCCGCACACCTACCACCACTGAGGTACCCCGGGAGGGCGGGACGGCTGGGGCCGCCCACCCTCCCCGGCTCACCACACCCCGCGCCCGGACATAAGGAGTCA
>NZ_JBEYVJ010000233.1:0-11806 GCF_040643935.1 Kitasatospora sp. NPDC047058
GGTGCCTCCGGACATGCGAAAGGGCCCGCTCCCGGGACGGGGCCAGCACCGGGCCGCGCTGGCGGCCGGGCTGCCGGGCTCCGCCGCCGCGTCCGCCGCCACCGCCCCGGGCTCCGCCGCCGGTACGCCCTCCGGCTCCGCCCCGGCGACGGCCGGCGGTCAGGCGGTCACCACCACCGCCGCGCTCGCCTCGCTGGAACGGCAGACCGCGCAGGCCCGGCTCGCCGATCTCGGCGCCGCCTCGCCGCAGCTGGCCCGGCTGCTGGCCTCGGTCTCCGCGGCCGGGGTGCTGCACGCGGCCGCCCTCGGCGACACCGCCCCGGTGACCGTCCCGGCCCCCGCGCCCGCCGACCCGGCCGGCACCCCCTCCGCGTCGGCCCCCGGCACGGCGTCCGGCACACCGTCCGGCGCGGCCGACGGCGCAGCAGTCGCCCCGGAGGCCGTCACGGCGTTCCAGGCCGCGCTGAGCGCCGAACACGCCGCGATCTACGGCTACGGCGTGGTGGGCGCCCGGCTCCCGGACGACCCGCAGCGCGCCGACGCCCGCACCGCCTACGCCGCCCACCAGACCCGCCGGGACGCCTGGCAGCGGCTGCTCGGCGGGGTCGGCGCCACCCCGAGCGCAGCCGCCGCCGGGTACCAGCTGCCGTTCGCCGTCACCGACGCGGCCGGGGCCGGGCGGCTCGCCGCCCACATCGAGACCCGGCTCACCGCCGTCTACGCCGACCTGGTCGCCGCCGTCACCGGCCCCCAGCGCGGCACCGCCGCCGACGCGCTGCGCGAGTGCGCCCTGCGCGCCCGCCGCTGGGGCGCCACCGCCACCCCGTTCCCCGGCCTGCCCGACCCCGTGGCCGCGGCCACGGGCAGCCCCGGCGCCGCCCCGACCGGCTGACGCCTCCGTCGGCCCGGCTCCCCTGACCTGCGCAATCGCGTCGCTGACCTGCGGTTTCGGCACCATGGCCGACAATGGACGGGGAGCACCACGGGGGAGCATCAACCGGAAGGCCGGCATGTCGGGAGCAA
This sequence comes from Kitasatospora sp. NPDC047058, assembly GCF_040643935.1. Lineage (NCBI taxonomy): Bacteria > Bacillati > Actinomycetota > Actinomycetes > Kitasatosporales > Streptomycetaceae > Kitasatospora > Kitasatospora sp. NPDC047058. The sequence continues at coordinate 1,024 of NZ_JBEYVJ010000233.1, forward strand.
CAGGGCAGATCACCGTCCCCGAGTGGCTGGCGCGCAGCGTCGGCACGGACGACGACGGGCGGCGGTGGCTGGCGGAACTGCCCGCCCTGGTCGCCGCCCAGCTGGCCCGCTGGGACCTCACCCTGGAGCGGGTGCTCGACCCCGGCGGCAGCCTGAGCCTGGTCGGCCTCGTCCACCGCGACGACCTCAGCCCCGCCGTCCTCAAGGCCGGCCTGGTCACCCCCGAGACCGCCCAGGAGCACGCCGCCCTGACCCACTGGGCCGGCCGCGGCGCCGTCCTGCTGCTGGCCGCCGACCCGGCCCGGGGGGTGCTGCTGCTGGAGCGGCTGCACGGGGACATCCCGCTGCGCTCGCTGGCCGAACCGAAGGCGATGCTGGAGGCCACCAGCCTGCTGCACCGGCTCTGGGTGGAGCCGCCCGCCGGCCACCGCTTCCAACCCCTCGCCGACCGGGCCGCCGCCACCGCCGACTTCCTGCGCCACCACCGCGGCCTGCCCGGCGCCGGCGCGGCGGCCGCCCTGGTGGACGAGGCCGTGGCGGCCGCGGAGGGGCTGCTCGGCTCCGCCACCGAGACCTTCCTGCTGCACGGCGACTTCCACCACGGCAACGTGCTGGCCGCCGACCGCGCGCCCTGGCTGGTGATCGACCCCCGGCCGCTGACCGGCGAGCGTGCGTACGACCTGGCCCGGCTGGCCCTGGACCGCGTGGACACCCTGGTCGGCTCCCCCGGTGTGCCGGCCGCCGTCCGCCGCCGGCTGCACCAGCTGTCGGACGCCCTGGAGGTGGACCGGGAGCGGCTGCGCGGCTGGACGCTGTTCCGCGCGGCCGACCTCGGGCTGCGCGCGCTGGCGGCGGGCCGCCGCGCGGACGCCGAGCTCTACCTGGAGTTCGCCGGCGCGCTCTGAGCCGCCGGCGGCCGCAGCAGCGGCAGCGGGGCGCCCATCACGGCGTAGAGCCGCTCGGTGTTCGGGAAGTGCACCGCGCGGGCGAGGTCGCGGTAGCCGAGCGAGCGGTACAGCCGGCGGGCCGGCGTCTCGGCGTCGATGGCGGAGAGGATGCTGCGGCTCAGGCCGGAGCGTTCGCAGAGGCTGCGGATCAGGGCGGAGCCGATGCCCTGGCCCTGGTACTCGGGCAGCACGTGCAGTTCGGTGATCGCGAAGACCCCGTCCAGCCAGTCCCCGCACCCGCGGGCCTCCAGGTAGGGCTGGATCACCGTGCTCCACCAGTGGTCCCGGCGGTTGGGCATGCCGTACCCGAAGCCGACCAGCCGCGGGCCGCTCAGCGCCCCCAGGGCGATCACCCCGGGCTGCTGGGCGTGCCGCCCGACGATGTGGAGCCGGACCATGACCTCCTCGGGCGTCAGCCCGAACGCCACCGCCTGGACATCGAGCGCCTGCGGTGCCCAGGCCGCAAGGTCGATGGGCTCGATCGTCACCCCGGTCAGCTGATCCATGCCCCGGACGTTACTACCCGTCCGGGCCGCCCGCGGGCGGAGATCAGAAGAGGACGCTCATGAAGGCGCCGACCTCGCGGAAGCCGACCCTGCGGTAGGCGGCACGGGCCCGCAGGTTGTAGTCGTTGACGTAGAGCGAGACCACCGGGGCGACCTCGCGCAGGGCGATGTCCAGGACGGCGGCCATGCCGGTCACGGACAGCCCCCGGCCCCGGTGCGCGGGGTCGACCCAGACGCCCTGGATCTGGCAGGCGCCCTCGGTGACGGCGCCGATCTCGGCCTTGAAGACCACCTGGCCGTCCTCGGTGAACCGGGCGAACGAGCGCCCGGTGGAGACCAGTTCGGCGACCCGGGCCTGGTAGAGCAGTCCGCCGTCCCCGGCCAGCGGGGAGACCCCGACCTCCTCGGTGAACATCGCCACGCAGGCCGGCATCAGCGTCTCGATCTCGCTCCGCCGCACCCGCCGCACCAGCGGGTCGGGGACGATCTCGGCGGACGGCGCGCCGGTGGCCATCAGCGGCTGGTGGCCGCGCACCTCGCGGGCCGGTCCCCAGCTGCGTTCCAGCAGCGCCCAGAGCGCGGCGGTCGGCTCGGCCGGGCCGACGATCGAGGAGCAGCGGCGGCCCTGGCGGCGGGCCCGTTCGGCGAAGGCCTGGACGGCCTGCGGTCCGGCGTTGACCAGGACCAGGTTGGCTCCGGCGTAGCAGAGTGCGTCCAGCTCGCCGTGCTCGTCGTACCAGCCCCACATCTCGCCGCCGAGGCGCCAGGGGTCCAGCCCGACGGCCTCGACCCGGGTGGCCACGAAGGCGTTGGCGACCGGGTCGCGGTGCAGCAGCGCCAGGGTGTCCTCGAGATCGGGGGCCTCCAGGACACGCGTGGTCGCCAGGGCGCGGGCGGCCTGGAACGAGCTGGGGAGCATCACACCTCGATCGAGCATCGAGACAGCACCTCACTGAGACGACTCTGGCCGCACCCTACTCCGTGGCCCCACCCGGCTACGGCCGCGGGGCCGTCCGCGCACGGACGGCCCCGCTTCCGGAAAACGTCGGTCCGCCGGTCACTCCGCGGCGGTCACGGTCGGGGCGCCGGACTCGACGCCCTCCGCCTGCATCTGCTCGGCGAGCTTGAGGGCCTCCTCGATCAGGGTCTCGACGATCTTCGACTCGGGAACGGTCTTGATGACCTCGCCCTTGACGAAGATCTGGCCCTTGCCGTTGCCGGAGGCGACGCCGAGGTCGGCCTCGCGGGCCTCGCCCGGGCCGTTGACGACACAGCCCATGACGGCGACGCGCAGCGGCACCTCCATGCCCTCCAGGCCGGCGGTGACCTCCTCCGCGAGCTTGTAGACGTCGACCTGGGCGCGGCCGCAGGACGGGCAGGAGACGATCTCCAGGCCGCGCTCACGCAGGCCGAGCGACTCCAGGATCTGGTTGCCGACCTTGATCTCCTCGGCCGGCGGGGCGGAGAGCGAGACCCGGATGGTGTCGCCGATGCCCTCGGCGAGCAGCGCGCCGAAGGCGACCGCGGACTTGATGGTGCCCTGGAACGCCGGGCCGGCCTCGGTCACGCCGAGGTGCAGCGGGTAGTCGCAGGCGGCGGCCAGCTGGCGGTAGGCGTTGATCATCACGACCGGGTCGTTGTGCTTGACCGAGATCTTGATGTCGCGGAAGTCGTGCTCCTCGAACAGCGAGCACTCCCAGAGCGCGGACTCGACCAGCGCCTCCGGGGTGGCCCGGCCGTACTTCTCCAGCAGGCGCTTGTCCAGCGAACCGGCGTTGACGCCGATCCGGATCGGGATCCCGGCGTCCTTGGCGGCCTTGGCGATCTCGCCGACCTTGTCGTCGAAGGCCTTGATGTTGCCCGGGTTGACGCGGACCGCGGCGCAGCCGGCGTCGATCGCGGCGAAGACGTACTTCGGCTGGAAGTGGATGTCCGCGATGACCGGGATCTTCGACTTCTTCGCGATGATCGGCAGCGCGTCGGCGTCGTCCTGCGACGGGCAGGCGACCCGGACGATCTGGCAGCCGGAGGCGGTCAGCTCCGCGATCTGCTGCAGCGTGGCGTTGATGTCCGCGGTCACCGTGGTGGTCATCGACTGCACCGAGACGGGTGCGTCGCCGCCGACCGGCACGTTGCCGACCATGATCTGCCGGGAGTAACGGCGCTTGGCGAGCGGCTTGAGCGGCAGGGACGGAATACCGAGCGAGATCGCGGTCATGTGCGCAGGGTTCCCCGGGGTTGAGGTGTGGTCGGTCCGGGCCGTTCGGGAAGGCCGGGGCCGGGAGCGCCGATGAACGCGCACCCGGCCCCAACGGTACGGCACGGTGGTGGCCCCGGGCACACCAGCCGGGCCCGCACCGTCAGCTGATCTTGACGGGGTTCACCAGGTCGGCGACCAGCACGAGCAGGGTGAAACCGATGAAGATGCTGGCCACCACGTAGGCGAGCGGCATCAGCCGGGCGACGTCGAACGGGCCCGGATCGGGGCGCTTGAACAGCTGTGCGAAGCGCCGGCGGACCGACTCCCAGACCGCGCCGGCGATGTGACCGCCGTCCAGCGGCAGCAGCGGCAGCATGTTGAAGAGGAAGAGCGAGAGGTTGATCCCGGCCAGCAGGTTGACGAAGAAGGCGATCCGCTGGCTGCCGGGGATGTCGAGCGAGAAGACCTCGCCGCTGACCCGGGCGGCGCCCACCATGCCGATCGGCGAGTCCGGGTCGCGCGGGGCGTCGTCCACGACGGCGTTCCACAGGCCCGGGATCTTGCCGGGCAGGGCGGCCAGCGACTTCACCCCGTTCTCGCCCATGTCGTACATCCGGTCCAGGGACTGCCCGAAGGTCTGCTGGACGACGGCGCGCTTCGGGGTGAAGCCCAGGAAGCCCGCCTCGACCGTCTCGCCCTTGACCGGCATGTTGTTGCCGTCGAACTTCTGCACCGCGTTGACGGCGATCGTGGGGGTGAGCGTGAGCTGCTGCCCGTCCCGCTCGACCACGACCGGCACGGTCCGGCCGGCCGACTTGCGGATGTCCGCCTGGAGCTGGTCGTAGTCGCGGATCCGGTCGCCGTCGAAGGAGAGCACCTTGTCGCCCTGCTTCAGGCCGACCTGGTGGGCCGGGGTCGGCGGCGCGTCGGCCGGGCAGACGTCGGTCGACTGGCCGGCCTTGACGATGCACTGGGAGACCGAGCCGATGGTCGGCAGCGAGGTGGGCTGGCCGAAGCCCATGTTGACGGTGAGGAACAGCCCGAACGCCAGGACCAGGTTCATGAACGGCCCGGCGAACATGACGATGATCCGCTTCCACGGCTTCCGCGTGTAGAAGAGCCGGTTCTCGTCGCCCTCCTGGAGCTCCTCGTAGGAGGCCTCCCGGGCGTCCTCGATCATCGTCCGGAACGGCGAGCTGCTGCGCTTGGTGATCCGCCCGTCCTCACCGGGCGGGAACATCCCGATCATGCGGATGTACCCGCCCAGCGGGATCGCCTTGATGCCGTACTCCGTCTCGCCCTTCCTGCGGGACCAGACGGTCGGGCCGAAACCGACCATGTACTGCGGCACCCGGATGCCGAACAGCTTCGCCGTGGACAGGTGCCCGAGCTCGTGCCAGGCGATCGAGACGAGCAGCCCGACCGCGAAGACCAGGATGCCGACCACCGTCATCACCGTTGCCACCGCTGATCCTCCGTCATGCCGCTCCGCTCGTCTTCTTGTCCTACCGGCTGTCCTACCGGATACCGCCGGGGTCTGTCACGGCCGGGACCGGTCCCGGTCCCTGCCGCCCGGGCCCCGGACGTGCCGCGGGCCCGCCGGATCAGCCGGCCGCCAGCTCCCGGGCCCGGGCCCGCGCCCAGTCCTCCGCGTGCAGGACGTCCTCGACCGTCAGGGAAGTTCCCGGAACGGGCGCCCCGTGCTCCGCCACGACCTTGGCAACAGTGTCCACGATCCCGGTGAAGGCGAGGCGGCCCTTCAGGAAGGCCTCCACGCACTCCTCGTTCGCGGCGTTGAACACCGCCGGGACGGTCCCGCCCAGCGAACCCGCCTCGCGGGCCAGCTCGACCGCCGGGAAGGCCTCGTTGTCCAGCGGGAAGAACTCCCAGGTGGCGGCCCTGGTCCAGTCGCAGCCGGGTGCCGCGTCCGGGACCCGGTCCGGCCAGCCGAGGCCCAGCGCGATCGGCATCCGCATGTCCGGCGGGCTGGCCTGCGCGAGCGTGGAACCGTCCGTGAACTCCACCATCGAGTGGACGACCGACTGCGGATGGACGACGACCTCGATCCGCTCGAACGGCACGTCGTACAGCAGGTGCGCCTCGATCACCTCCAGGCCCTTGTTCACCAGGGTGGCCGAGTTGATCGTCACCACCGGGCCCATCGCCCAGGTCGGGTGCGCCAGCGCGTCCTCGGGGGTGACGCCCGCGAGCTGCTCACGGGTCCGGTTGCGGAACGGGCCACCGCTGGCGGTGACCACCAGCTTGCGGACCTCGGCCCGGGTACCGCCGGCCAGTGCCTGGAACAGCGCGGCGTGCTCGGAGTCCACTGGCACGATCTGCCCGGGCTGCGCGACCGCCTTCACCAGCGGGCCGCCGACGATCAGCGACTCCTTGTTGGCCAGCACCAGCACCCGGCCCGCCTCCAGCGCGGCCAGCGTCGGGCGCAGCCCGATCGAACCGGTGATGCCGTTCAGCACCGAGTGGCACTCCGTCGCGGCCAGCTCGGTGGCCGCGTCCGGGCCCGCCAGCACGGCCGGCAGCGGCCGCCCGGCCGCCTTCGCGGCCAGCGCCGCGCGCAGCGCCGGCTCGGCCGCCGGGTCGGCGACCGCCACGGTGTGCACGCCCAGCTGCAGCGCCTGCTCGGCGAGCAGCTCCACCCGCCCGCCGGCCGCCGACAGGGCGACCACCCTGAAGCGGTCCGGGTTGCGGAGCACCACGTCGATGGCCTGGGTGCCGATCGAACCGGTGGAGCCGAGGATCACCAGCTCCCGGGGGCCGGAGGGGTCCTTCACCACGGGGGTGAAGCGCAGCTGCGGGTGGGCGAGCGAAGTCATGCGCCCATTGTGTCCTGCCCGGCGGCCTCCCCAGGACGCCGGGACGCCGCGCGGCTACCGTCGGAGCCATGCGTACCGTCATCGCCGGGGGCCACGGACAGATCGCCCTCAGGCTGGAGCGGCTGCTCGCCGAGCGCGGCGACCGTCCCGCCGGGATCATCCGCCGCCCCGAGCAGGCCCAGGACCTGGTGGACGCCGGCGCCGAGCCGCTGCTGCTCGACCTGGAGGCCGCCACCGCCGCCGAACTCGCCGCGCTGCTCACCGGCGCCGACGCGGTGGTCTTCGCGGCCGGCGCCGGACCGGGCAGCGGCGCCGCCCGCAAGAACACGGTCGACCGCGACGCCGCCGTGCTGCTCGCCGACGCCGCCGAACTGGCCGGCGTCCGGCGCTACCTCATCGTCTCCTCGATGGGCGCCGACGCCGACGCGGTGTACCGGGCCGACCCGGTGTTCGAGACCTACCTGCGGGCCAAGGGCGCCGCCGACGACGCCGTCCGGGCCCGCACCACCCTCGACTGGACGGTGCTGCGCCCCGGCCGGCTCACCGACGGGCCCGGCAGCGGCCTGGTCCGGCTCGCCCCCTCCGTGGGGCAGGGCCCGGTCGACCGGGCCGACGTGGCCGCCGTCCTGGCCGCGCTGCTGCACGAGCCGGGCACCGCCGGGCACACCCTGGAACTGGTCGCCGGCAACGCGACGGTCGAGGAGGCCGTCGCCGCGGTGGCCGGGCACGTCTGACCGGGGCGACGGCCCCGGCACGTACGCCCCCCGGCGCACGTACGCCCCCGCGGGCGCGGTCCGGGCACACCGAGGGGCCCGGCACCGCTCGGCGGTACCGGGCCCCTCGGGTGACCGCGTCCTAGAGGTCCAGGCCGGTGAGGACCATGACCTTCTCGACGGTGTAGTCGTCCATCGCGTACTTGACGCCCTCGCGGCCGACGCCGGAGTCCTTGACACCGCCGTACGGCATCTGGTCGGCGCGGTAGGACGGCGCGTCACCGATGATCACGCCGCCGACCTCCAGCTCCCGCTGGGCGCGGAAGGCGGTCTGCAGGTCGCGGGTGAACACGCCGGCCTGCAGGCCGAAGTCGGAGTCGTTGACCGCGGCGAAGGCCTCGTCGGTGCCGTCGACCTTGTGCAGCGACAGGACCGGGCCGAACACCTCGGCCCTGGCCAGGATCGCGTCGGCCGGCAGCTCGGCGAGCACGGTCGGGGCGTAGGTCGCGCCCTCGCGGGTGCCGCCGGTGAGCACCTTGGCGCCCTTGGCGACCGCGTCGTCCACCCAGGACTCCACCCGCTTGGCGGCGTTCTCGTCGACCAGCGGGCCGACGTCGGTGGCGTCGTCGTTCGGGTCACCGGTGACCTGCGCCTCGACCTTGGCCACGACCTTCTCCACCAGCGCGTCGTAGACGGACGCGTCGGCGATCACGCGCTGCACCGAGATGCAGGACTGGCCGCCCTGGTAGTTGGCGAACATCGCGATCCGGGTGGCGGCCCAGTCCAGGTCGGCCTCCGAGGACCAGTCGGCGAGCACCACGGCCGCGGCGTTGCCGCCCAGCTCCAGGGTGGTGTGCTTGCGCGGCACCGAGTCCATGATCTGGTAGCCGACCTTGTCCGAACCGGTGAAGGAGATCACCGGCAGACGCGGGTCCTGCACCAGGGCGGGCATCCGGTCGTTCGGCACCGGCAGGACGCTCCAGGAGCCGGCCGGCAGGTCCGTCTCGGCCAGGATCTCGCCCAGCACCATCGCGGAGAGCGGGGTGGCCGGAGCCGGCTTGAGGATGATCGGGGCGCCGACCGCGATCGCCGGGGCGACCTTGTGGGCGACCAGGTTCAGCGGGAAGTTGAACGGGGCGATGCCCAGCACCACGCCGCGCGGGAACTTGCGCACCAGCGCGAAACGGCCCACGCCGCCCGGGTCGGTGTCCAGCCGCATGGTCTCGCCGTTGGTCCGGCGGGCCTCCTCGGCCGCCCAGCGGAACACCGAGACGGCACGGCCGACCTCGCCGCGGGCCCACTTGACCGGCTTGCCGTTCTCGGCGGTGATCAGCTGGGCGATCTCCTCGGAACGCTCGGCCAGCCGCTTGGCGACGTGGTCCAGCGCGGCGGCGCGCACGTGCGCGGGGGTCGCGGCGAACACCGGGAGCGCGGCCACGGCGGCGTCCAGCGCCTCCTCGACCTGGGCCTCGGTCGGCACGCCGACCGTGCCGACCAGGCGGCCGTCCCAGCTGTTGTGCACCTCGAGCTCGGCCTCGCCGCTCACCCGGCGGCCGGCCAGCCAGAAATCGTACGTGGTGGTCACCGTGGTACCGGCCCTCTCCTCGTCGTCCTCACGGCCCCACGGACGTGGAACCTGAACCGAGGGTAGGGCGGCGGCGCACCAAGCCGGATTGGCCGCGAAGTAGCGTTCGTCCTCGCGGCCACTCCATCCCGTCCAGGCCCGGGATTTATTCCTCGCCCGAGCGCAGCGCGAGCCAGAGCTCCATCCGCACATCGGTGTCGTCCAGCGAGCGGCCCAGCAGCTCCTCGACCCGCTTCATCCGGTAGCGCAGCGTGTGCCGGTGCACCCCCAGGTCGGCGGCGGCCGCGTCCCACTGCCCGTGTCTGGAGAGCCAGGCCCGCAGCGAGGCCACCAGGTCACCGCGCGCCGTGCGGTCGTGCTCCCGCAGCGGGCGCAGCAGCCCCTCCGCGAACGCCGTCACCGCGTCCTCGCCCAGCAGCGGCAGCAGCGAACCCGCTCCGACCTCCTCGTGGTCCACCGAACGGCGGCCGCCGCGCAGCGCCACGGCCAAGGCCCGCTCGGCCTGCGCGTGCGCCGTCCCGGCCTCCTCCAGCGCGGCCGGCGCCGAGACGCCCAGCGACAGCCCCTCGTGCTCCTCCACCGCCCCGAGACAGGCCCGGTGCACCGCGCCGTTGTCCAGCGCCAGCACCATCAGCCGCGCCCCGTGCACGGCGTCCTCCCGCGCCACCAGCAGCTTCTCGCCCACCCGGGCCCCGGCCTGCTCGGCCCGGTCCCCCAGCTCGCCCAGCGGCTCCGAGGCGTCCACGCCCTGACCGGCCCCCGCCACCAGGACCCGGACCGTCCCCTCCGGCAGACCGCCGAACAGCCCCGCCGCCACCTGCCGGGCCGTCGTCACCTCACCCGCCAGCACCATCCGCAGCAGCGCCGCGCCCATCCGCTCCTCCGCCTGCCGCAGCTCGCGCGAGCGCTCCAGGGTGAGGGTCAGCAGCGCCACCGCCGCGTTCAGCACGTACCGCTCGGTCGGGGTGATCCGGTCCTCGGTGCCGACCGCGAGGAAACCCCTCGCCCGCCGGTCCGCCCCCAGCGACTGGACCACCACGTAGTCCTCGTCGGCCGTGTCTATCCCCGGCGAACGCCCCTGCAGCGCGGCACTCGACGGCGCCGGCCGCCGCCGCAGCCGGTCCACCTCGGCCGCCAGCCGCCCCGCCCGGCGGGCCGCCCAGTCCGGCGCCACCACCGACAGCGCGCCCGACCCGTCGTACAGCGCCGCCCACCCGCCGAGCCGCGCCGCCAGCCGGCGCACCACCGCCGTGGTGCCGTCCTTGCCGAGCGCCGCCCGGGTCAGCTCCTCCTGTGCCTCGAAGCTGGTCGTCACCGCCTCGTACTGCTCGGCCGCCAGCGCCGCCGACACCACCTTGCTGATCGCGATGAACGGCGTCGGCTCCGGCACCCGCAGCAGCGGCAGCCCGCGCTGCGCCGCCGCGTCCACCAGCGGCTGCGGCACCTCCGTGTGCGACAGCCCCACCCCCAGGCCCAGCCCCACCACGCCCGCATCGGCCAGCCGGTGCACGTACGCCTGCAGCTGGGCCGCGGTCCGGCCCAGCTTGATGCCGGTGGTGAGCAGCAGCTCGCCGCCCTCGAGGAACGGCGTCGGGTCGTCCAGCTCACTGGTGTGCACCCAGCGGACCTGCCGCTCCAGATGGTCCGCACCGGCGAGGACCGTCAGATGGAGCGAGGTGTTGCGGACGACGGAGGCGAGTGTGGGAGGCATGGCACCTTCGGGGGAACGACCTGACCGCGCCGTTGCGGCCGGGCGAGGAGAGGGCAGAGGGGGCTGAACGGGTCCGGGGACGGGGGGAGACTTCTCTCCTCTCATTATGGACGCCCCGGACAACCGGCACCGCCGAATCCACCTCGAAGGCGAGCTTCGACCGGGCCCCTTGCGCCGGACAGCCCCTAGCCCCAATGCCGGTGACTTAGGTCGTGTTCGTTCTGGTGATCGCGATGACTGTGGGGGCTGGTGGTGGCCAGTCGCGGTGTTGGGCGCGTTTGAGGGGC
>NZ_JBEYVJ010000234.1:0-11784 GCF_040643935.1 Kitasatospora sp. NPDC047058
GCGTCGTGCGCACGACGCGAACCCGCCCCTCGCCGTCATCCGGCCGGTGCTCAGCCCGGGAGCTGCCAGTTGCAGTTGTTCATCCAGGCGCCCAGGGTGCTCTGCGTGCCCCAGTCCCCGGAGCGGTGCGCGTTGTCGTAGGCCTGGCGGACGCTGGCCTTGATCGAGCCACCGGTGGCCGGGCCGACGACGCCGTCCGGGTAGAGGCTGTGGCCGTACTGGTAGTCCACGACGGCGCCCTTGGTGAGCTGGCCGAACTGGCCGTCGGTGCCCAGGCCGGCCGCGTCGACGTAGTTGAGTGCCTGCTGGAGGCAGACGACCGCCGAACCGCTGCTGCCCACCTGGAGGTTGGACGCGGCGCTGGCGGAGCCGACGCTCAGGCCGAGGACGGCGCCCGCGCCGAGGGTGAGGGTGGCGGCCCTAAGGGCCCACTTCTGCTTCATGGTTGAGCACTCCTCAGTCTCACAGGTCGCAGGAGGAGCCCCGTGCCTCTCCTGCCGCACGGAATCCTGCGCCGATCGGCGCGGCCCGGGAAGGGGTCGGAAACGGTTGGCTTGAATCGAACTGGTGAGCGAATTCGGACTTCCGCAACCCCGGCCGGCGCCCGCCCGCGGCCTCCCGTCCGGCCGTTCGGTCGGATTTCTGAGCGCCCCCGGTGCCCATGGCCTGCGGCCATGTGGAGCGTCCGCCGGACGTCCGCCCGGGGCACCGGCCGGGCGGAACGTGCGGCTCCGCCGTCACCGCCGGAGCGGCCGGACGAACAGTCTTGGCTTGAAAGAGATGCGCCACCCCGGGCCGGTTGTTACAGCGGCCCGCAGCACACTGTTCACCCGGCCGCCGTCCGCGCGTAGGTGCCGCGTATCCGTGCGCCGCGTCCGTGCCGCGTGTCCGCACGGCGGGCCCGGGCGGCGGGTGCTACTGGTGGACGCACTCCCACCCCGGTTCGGAAGGCAGGACCCCCATGGCCAGCATCGCCGTGATCGGCGCCAACGGCACCGTCGGCGCCGCCGTCGTCGCGGAGGCCGTCGCGCGCGGCCACCGGGTGACGGCCGTCGTGCGCCACCCGGACCGCTACCGGGGCGGGGCGGCCGCCGTCGTGCCGGGCGACGTGCTGGAACCGGCGGACGTGGCACGGGTCGCGGCCGGGCAGGACGTGCTGGTCAGTGCCGTCGGGGGCGGCGACCGGCCGGGCGGCCGGGCACTGATCGAGCCGGCCGCCCGCTCGCTGGTCGAGGGCCTGCGGGCGCTCGGCGACGAGGCGCCCCGGGTGATCACGGTCGGCGGCGCGGGCAGCCTGGAGACGGCGCCCGGCGTCCGGGGCTGGGACGCGCCCGGCCTGCCGGAGCCGCTGCGGCAGGTCATGCACGCCCACGGTGTCGCGCAGGACTACCTGCGGACGGTCACGGACGTCCGCTGGACGACGCTCAGCCCGGCCGCCGAGCTGGTGCCGGGGGAGCGGACCGGGCACTACCGCACCGGCCTGGAGCAGTTGCTCACCGACGCCTCCGGGCGGAGCTGGATCTCCCTGCCGGACTACGCCGTCGCCCTGGTCGACGAGATCGAGCAGCCCGAGCACATCGGCGAGCGCTTCACCTGCGGCGCGATCTGACCGCCGGCCGGCCGGTTCTCGGGCCGGCCGGTTCTCAGCCCAGTTGGATCGAGCGCTTCGCCAGGCCCATCCAGAACCCGTCGATCACGCTGCGCTGGCTGCCGAGGTCGGCCTCGGCGGCGCCGAGCGTGACGAACAGCGGCGCGAAGTGCTCGGTGCGCGGGTGGGCGAGCCGCCCGGCGGGGGCCTTGCGCTCGAAGTCGAGCAGGGCGTCGAGGTCCTCCGCCTCCAGGGCGCGCCGGCCCCAGTCGTCGAACTCGGCCATCACCGAGCTGACCCGGCCGTCGGAGCTGAGCGCCCGCAGGTTGTGGGTGAAGAAGCCGCTGCCGACGATCAGCACGCCCTCGTCGCGCAGCGGGGCGAGCCGGCGGCCGATGTCCAGCAGCCGCTGCGGGTCGAGGGTGGGCAGGGAGACCTGGAGCACGGGGACGTCCGCCTCCGGGAACATCTCCACCAGCGGGACGTACGCGCCGTGGTCGAGGCCGCGGTCGGGGATGTCCTGGACCGGCGTGCCGGGCGCGCGCAGCAGCTTGCGCACCCGTTCGGCGAGCTGGGGGGCGCCGGGGGCGGCGTACTGCACCCGGTAGTAGTGCTCGGGGAAGCCCCAGAAGTCGTAGACCAGCGGCACGGTGGTGACGGCGCCGAGCGCGAGCGGCGCCTCCTCCCAGTGCGCGGAGACCATCAGGATCGCCTCGGGCCGCGGCAGACCGGCCGACCAGGCGGCCAGCTGGCCGGGCCAGACCGGGTCGTCGGCGAGCGGCGGCGCGCCGTGCGAGAGGTAGAGGGCGGGCATGCGCTCGGGGGTAGCGGTGCTCATGGCGCCTCCTTGTAGTTCAAATTTAAACCTCGACACGTCGACGGTACACCTTCGTTCGAATTTGAACAACAGGAGTAGGCTTCCCCCCATGCCCTCCATGCCCCCCGGGAACGAACCGCGCTGGCTCGACCATGACGAGATGGCCGCCTGGCGGGGCTTCGTCGCCGCGAGCAACCTGCTCAACCGCCGGCTCGAACGCCAGCTCAAGGAGGACTCCGGCCTCTCCCACACCCAGTACGAGATCCTGGTGCACCTCTCCGCCGCGCCCGCCGGCGCGCTGCGGATGACCGAGCTGGCGGAGAAGCTGATCACCTCCAAGAGCGGCCTCACCTACCAGGTCACCCAGCTGGAGCGGATGGGCCTGGTCGGCCGCCGCTCCTGCCCGAGCGACGTGCGCGGCGTCATCGCCGAACTCACCGACGAGGGGCGGGAGGTGCTGCGCCAGGCGGCCCCCGGGCACGTCGCCCTGGTCCGCGAGCTGCTGATCGACGTGCTCACCCGCGAGCAGCTCGGCGTCCTCGCCGAGGCCCTCGGCGAGGTCAGCGCCCGCCTCCGGCCGGACGACCGGCCTTAGCTGCTCCTGATCGCCCTGGCTGCCCCCGCGTCGCGCCCGGCCGCCCCTGCGTCGCGCCTACGTCGCGCCCCGGCCGTCCGCGGCCTCCGCCCGGCGCAGCAGCAGCTCCCGTTCGCGCTCGTTGCGGGTCAGTGCCGCCGCCCGCTCGAACTCCGCCCGCGCCTCCCCGGCCCGGCCGAGCCGGGCCAGCAGGTCGCCGCGCACGCTGGGCAGCAGGTGGTACCCGCGCAGGGCCGGGTCGTCCGCCAGCGCGTCGACCAACTCCAGTGCGGCCGCCGGTCCGTGGGCCATCGAGACGGCCACCGCCCGGTTCAGCTCGACCACCGGCGACGGGGTCAGCGCCATCAGCCGCCCGTACAGCGCGGCGATCGTCGCCCAGTCGGTGTCCTCGTACCGCGCCGCCTTCGCATGGCAGGCGGCGATCGCGGCCTGCACCGAGTACGGGCCGGTGCCCGCCCGCTGCAGCGCGGCGAAACCGCGCCGGATGAGCAGCCGATCCCAGCGGGCGCGGTTCTGATCGGCCAGCAGCACCGGCTGCCCGTCCGGACCGGTCCGGGCCGCGGTCCGGGCCGCCTGGAACTCCAGCAGCGCGGCCAGGCCGTGCACTTCGGGCTCGTCCGGGGCCAGCCCGGCGAGCACCCGGGCGAGCCGCAGCGCATCCTCGCAGAGGGCCGGCCGGAGCAGGTCGTCGCCGGCGGTGGCCGAGTACCCCTCGTTGAAGATCAGGTAGACGACCTCCAGGACGGAGGAGAGCCGGGCCGCCCGGTCCTCCCCGTACGGGACCTCGAACGGCACCCCCGCCCCGGCGAGGGTGCGCTTCGCGCGGACGATCCGCTGGGCGACGGTCGGCTCGGAGGTGAGGAAGGCGCGGGCGATCTCCTGGGTGGTCAGCCCGCCCAGCAGCCGCAGGGTGAGCGCGATCCGGGCCTCCGCGGAGAGCACCGGGTGGCACGCGGTGAAGATCAGCCGGAGCAGGTCGTCGTCGATGTCGTCCGGTTCGGCCGGCTCCGGCGGCGGCACGTCCTCCAGCGTCCGCCCGACCTCGGCGAGCTTGCGCGCGTACGCCTCCCGGCGGCGGACCAGGTCGATCGCGCGGTGCTTGGCGGCGGCCGTCAGCCAGGCGCCCGGCCGGTCCGGGACGCCCTGCTCGGGCCACTGCTCCAGCGCGGCGACCAGCGCGTCCTGCGCCAGCTCCTCGGCGATGCCGACGTCCCGCACGATGCGGGCGACCGCGGCGATGATCCGCGCGGACTCGATCCTGAACACCGCCTCGACCGCCACGGCCGCGTTGCTCCCGTTCACGGCCACCCATCAGAGCAGCCGCCGGGGGCCGGGGCAAACGCGGACGCGGCGGCCGGGCGCCGGAGCCCGGGGATCAGGCCTGCGGCGGGGTGGTGCCCTCGTCGATCTGGCGCAGTTCGGCGCCGACCGTCCAGCTCACCGGGTGGACCTGGAGGAAGCGCCTGGTCCACTCGACGGCCTCGGCCATGTCCTTGCACTGGATGATGGCGTAGCCGCCGACGACCTCCTTGGTCTCGGTGAACGGCCCGTCGGTGACGCCCAGCTTCCCGCCCTCCCAGGTGATCCGGGTGCCCTCCTTGGTGGGCAGCAGCCCGGCGGTGTCCAGCATCACCCCGGCCTTGGTGATCTCCTCGAACAGCGCGCCCATCCGCTGCTCGAATTCCGCGTCCGGCTGCATGGTCGGGGCGTCCTGCTCGTTGATGCGGATCAGGCTCATGAAGCGCGGCATGGTGCTCACTCCTCGGTACCGGAGGCGGGGCCTCTCCCCGCCTCTCACCCGTGCGTCGAACGGGAGACGGCCGGATCGACAGCCGCCCGGAAATTCTTTCCGGGGATTTCCGCGGCGGCCACCGCAGCGGCCGGACCGGGTCAGCCGGCCGGCGTGCAGAGGAGGGCCGCGCGCAGGTCGACGCGGTCGTGCAGACGGGCGAGGTTGCGACCGGTGAGCTCCTCGATGCGGCGGACCCGGTAGTGGACGGTGTTCACGTGGATGTGCAGGGACTCGGCCGTACGGGCCCAGGAGCCGTCGTGGTCGAGGAAGGTTGCGAGGGTGCCGAGCAGGGAGACGGGGTTCTCCCGGTCGTGGGCGGCGAGCTGGGCCAGCAGGCGGGAGTGGAACGCGGCGGTCACCTCGGGCGGGATGCCGCGCAGCAGACCGGCCAGCGAGTCCAGCTCGGCGGCGGTGCCGACCGCCCCGGTGGGGCCGTCCAGCAGGTACCGGGCCTGCACCAGGGCCGCCCGCAGCGGACCGGCGGCGGGCGGGGCGCAGGGCCCGACGCCGAACCGCAGGGTGCGCCGCCCGGTGAGGCGGGCCTGCAGACCGGGGCGGGCGCGGCGCAGCCGCTCGGCGACCTGCGCGGCGGGCGCGGTGACCAGGGCGGCGGCCTGCCCGGTGCGGTCGGTCCCGGCGGCGTACGGGGCGTCCAGCGGGTGCAGCGCCTCGGCCAGCGCGTGTGCCGCCCATGCGGCCGGGGTGTCGTCGATCCGCGCGGCCACGGCGACCAGGGCCGGGGTGCCGCCGGCGCCGCCCGTGGTGCCTGTGGTGCCTGTGGTGCCCGTGGAGCCTGTGATGCCCGTGGTGCCCGGGCCGGCCGGGAGGCCGCAGGCGGCGAGCGGCTCGGCCGGGTCGGCGTCCCCGGCGAGTGCGTCCAGCAGGTGCCCGGCCGCCCGCCGCCGGGCCGCCGCCTCGGCGTGGGCCCGGGCGGCGAGTGGGGCGAGCAGGTCGGCCAGCCCCTGGAGCAGCGGCTCGGCGCGGGCGTCCGGGGTGTGCGGGCGCAGCCGCCAGCCGTCGAAGGGCGAGCCGTCCTGCGGTCCGACCGGCAGCCCGAGCTCGCCCCGGGCCCGTCCGTCGCCCCGGGCCCGTCCGTCGCTCCGCCCGCCGGCCGGGGCCGGGCCCGCGACGAGGCGTCCGCCGGCGGTGGTGAGCGCGCAGTCCGGCACCCCGAGCCGCCCCGCCGCGTGCGCGAGCACCTCGCCGGGCGCGGCACCCGCGTGCATCAGCCCGGCGAGTTCCCGCCGGACGGTGTCGGGGATCGCGGCCGTGTCCTGCGCCCCGGCCCGCAGGTCGCCCCAGAGCCGCAGGTAGACCCGGTCGGTGACGGCCCGGAAGCTGACGCCGGCCGGGACGGCGAGCAGCGGGATGCCGTGGGTGCGGCAGGCGTCGACCAGGCTGTCGGGGACGCTGCCGTGGGTGCCCTCGCCCGCCAGCAGGGCGGCGACTCCGGCGCTGCGCAGCGCCGTGGCGAAGCGCAGGGCGGCGGACCCGTCGGCGGGCCGCCACCAGACCAGGCCGGTGAGGACCAGCTCGCCGGGCTGGAGGTAGCGGGCCGGGTCCTGGAGGTCGGTCGAGCTGATGCCGGTGGCCGGGCGCGCGAGCAGCTCCGGCGTGCCCCAGGCCAGCCGGATGTGCAGGTCGTCCAGGTCGAGCAGGTCTCCGACGATCATCTCTCTCGCTCCTTGTGCTCCGCGCGAACCCTCGGCCATCGCACCTGCGAGGGAGACCAGCGCACTGGCATCGTAAATGCCAGCAGAAGCCTTGCAATCCTCCTTGGTGGATCATCCAGCGCGGACCCCTGCGGATGGTGCCCGGAACCAGTCGTCCGCACCGTTGCCCTGTTGCTTCAATCGGTGCGGGGCGTGCCGCAGTGTCTCCTCCGGCGCGCCCCGCACTCCCTGCCCGGCCGGCGCCGGCGCCGGCGTCGATGGCAGATGCGGCCCGGTCACCGTCTCTGCCATGGCAGCTGCGGCTGAAATCTTGCTTTCAGTGCCGCAGCTGCGAATGGCGCGACGGCCGCCCGGGTACCACTCGTCCCGGACCGCACCGACCGCACGGGCGCGGTCCGGGAGGAGTGTGGGCATGGGAGCGTCCGCGAGAGTCCGGCTACACGGTCACCTCGACCATCCGGCGGAGCTGACCGTCGAGGATCTGCGCGCACTGCCGGCCCACCGGCTGGAGGTCAGCTTCGACTGCCTGGCCGAGGGCGAGCAGCGCCACGGGTACGAAGGCCCCGCGCTCTGGGACGTCCTGCGCGCGGCAGGCCCCCGGATCGACTTCACCGGGCGCAAGCAGCGGCTGCGGTTCCTGCTCTCGGTCAGCGGTGCCGACGGCCACCGTGCCGTCGTCTCCTGGGCCGAGATCGACCCGGACTTCGCCGGCTGCCGGATCCTGCTCGCCACCAGCATGGACGGCGCGCCGCTGGATGCGGACGGCCCGCAGCTGGTCGTCCCCGACGACCGCTGCGGCGCCCGCTACGTCAGTGGCGTCACCGCCGTCTGGCTCGGTCCGCTGGCGGAGCCGGCCGAGGTGCGCTGAGGCGGGGCCGGCCGGGGTGTGCCGGGCCGGGCGGCGGGGGACGGCCCGCCGCCCGGCGTGGTGTGACGCGGCGGCGCTCCGCCGCCGGTCGCGTGATCAGGCTGCGGCGAGCGAGACCTCCGTCGACTTGATCAGTGCGACCACCGGCGATCCGGCCGTCAGTCCCAGGTCGGCCGCCGCGTCGGCGGTGATCGCGGCGGTCAGCGCGCCGTCCGCGACGTCGACCTTCACTCCGGCCATCGCGCCGCCGGTCGCCACCTCGGCGACCGTGCCCGGGATCTGGTTGCGGATGCTCAGTCCGGCGACCGGGCCGGTGGCCAGGGATACCTCGGTGGACTTGACGAGCGCCTGCACCGCGCTGCCCGCGTCCAGGCCGAGGTCCTTCACCGCGTCCACGGTGACCGCGGCGGTGAGCTCCTGTCCGGAGTCGAGTCGGACCTTCACGGTGGCCATCACCTCGCCGGTCGTGACGGCGGTGACGGTGCCGGGCAGCTGGTTGCGAATGCTCAGGCTCATGGGCGATGCCTCGTACTTTCGATCTCGGAAAGCGATTCCCCGATCGTGCCGTGATCCACTCTAGCCGCCGGAAAAGCCCAGGTCGGGCGGCGTGTGAGCGGCTCTCGCAGGTACCAGGGGGAGGCCGTGGGCGCCCTCGCATCTGCCTGCCGATGGAGTTCAGCGGCTGCTGAATTCAGTGAGCGCTGTACTGTTGGACTCATGGACGCCAGGAACCCGGCCGCCGGGAACGCCCGCACCCCGCACCTCCCCGCCGAAGCGCAGGAGGCGGCGATGGAACGGGTCGGCAAGGCGCTCGCCGACACGAGCCGGCGCCGCATCCTGCTGGCCCTGCTCGACGCCCCGCACTACCCGGCCGACCTCGCCGACGAACTGGGCCTGACCAGGGCCAACGTCTCCAACCACCTCGCCTGCCTGCGCGACTGCGGCCTGGTGCGGACCGTCCCCGAAGGCCGCCGCACCCGCTACCACCTGGCCGACGACCGCCTCGCCCACGCCCTGCGGGACCTGCTCGCCGCGGTCCTGCCCCTCGGCGACCCGCCCCCGGACGTCCGCCCCGCGGACGTCCGCCCCTAGGAGGGAGACCTCGCATGGGTGCCACCCACGCCGACCCGGCCGCCGGGAGCGCCCCGGCCGCCGCCACCGGCCCGGACACCGCCCCGGCCACCGCCACCGTCAGCGGCGCCTACCGCCGCCGGATGCTGCTGACCATCGCCGTCACCGGCTCCGTCCTCGTCCTCCAGGTGACCGGCGGCCTGCTCTCCGGCAGCCTCGCCCTGCTCGCCGACTCCGGGCACATGCTGACCGACCTCTCCGGCGTCACGCTCGCCCTGCTGGCCGTCCAGGTCGCCCAGCGCTCGCCCACCCTCCGCCGCACCTTCGGCCACTACCGGCTGGAGATCCTGGCCGCCCTGGCCAACGCCGTCCTGCTGCTCGGCGTCTTCGTCTGGGTCGCCTACCAGGCGGTCCGCCGCTTCGGCCAACCGGCCGAGGTCCAGGGCGGGTTGATGCTGGCCGTCGCCCTGGTCGGCCTCGCCGCCAACCTGGCCGGCGTCGCCCTGCTGCGCGGCGGCAAGGACCACAGCCTCAACCTGCGCGGCGCCTACCTCGAAGTGCTCGGCGATGCCCTCGGCTCGGTCGCCGCCATCGGCGCCGCCGTCGTCGTCCTGCTCACCGGCTGGCAGTACGCCGACCCGGCCGCCTCCCTCCTCATCGGCGTGCTGATCCTCCCGCGCGCCTACCTGCTCCTCCGCGACGCCCTGCGCGTCCTCCTCGAAGCCACCCCCGAAGGCGTGGACCTCGCCGCCCTCCGCACCCACCTCCTCGCCGACCCCGCCGTCCGCGGGCTCCACGACGTGCACGCCTGGACCATCACGTCCGGCATGCCCGTCCTCACCGCCCACGTCGTCACCGACGACACCCCGCCGGCCGGCCTCCTCGCCCGCCTCCGCACCTGCGTCGCCGACCACTTCGGCATCCCCCACACCACCCTCCAGCTCGAACCCGGCCCGCACCCCCGCTGCACCCCGCCCGCCCACGCCTGACCCCACGTCACCGGGGCCGGGACCGCGTGGGCGGGGCCTGACGGCTTTCCTGTGGAGGGCGGCGGGCCCCGTCCGCTACTCTTCGGCGCGCCCGTACCGATGATCAGATCATGAGGAACCTTCGTGACGACCCCGCCGTCCCCGTCCGGTGACGACAGCCCGCACACCGTCGATCTCGCCCTCCAGGAGTCCGCGCCCGGCGAACCGGCCGACCCGGCCGAGCCGTCGCGCAGGCGCCGGTTCGGTTCGCGTGTCTGGGCGCCGCTCCTCCTCGTCGTGGGCTGCGCGGCCGCGCTGTTCGTCGTCGGCCTGGTCAGCAAGTCCGATCCGGCCGCCGCGAAGGCCGGCGACTGCGTCCGCGAATTCGGCGGCGCCGCCTCGCCGAAGATGGAGATCGTGGCCTGCACGAAGCCCGACGCGAACTACAAGGTCATCGAGGTCTTCCACGACGGTGCCCGCACCCACCCGTGCGACTCCGTGCTGGGGAAGGGGGTCTTCGGCTCCTACAGCGAGGAGCGGAGGAGCAGCATCGTCACCATCTGTCTCGGCCTGAACGGCGACCGGCCCGGCGGCCCGCCGGACGACATTCCCACCTGGGCCAAGGAGCACTGACGGCCGCGGCCGGGGTGCGGCCGCACGCATGGCGGCGGGCTGGGTGGGGAGGATGGGGCGCATGAGTATCGATCACGCATTCGCACGGCGCTTCGCCGAGGAGTGGGTCGCGGTCTGGAACTCCCGTGACCTGGAGGGTGTTCTCGCCCACTACGCCGACGACGTCGTCTTCGCCTCGCCCCGGATCGTCACCGTGCTCGGTGGCCCCGCGGGTGAGGTGCGCGGCAAGGACGCCCTGCGCGCCTACTGGGCCAAGGCCCTGGGGCTGCTGCCCGACCTGCACTTCACGCTGGAGGACGTCCGGCTGTCGGTGGACACCGTCGTCATCAACTACCGCAACGAGCGCGGCGTCGCCGTCTCCGAGGCGCTGACCTTCCGCGACGGGCTGGTCTGCCGCGGCTTCGGCGCGTACGCCGAAGAGGTCTGACGCCTCGTCCGGCGCGAGGGTCTGTCCGGCGGAGCTTGCCGGGCCCGCGGCGTGATCCGCCGGACAGACCCTAAGGCGCCGCCCTCCGGGGTGGCGCCCCGTCAGGTCGGCCGCGCCCGGCCTCGCGGGCCGGGCCGGGGGTCTCCTGTCACCGTCGGTCAGGCCTCCGTGACCGGGTCTCCGGTGAGGAGCTCGCAGTCGTTGAAGTTCATGCAGCCGCAGGCGAGGCAGCCGGCGACCGCGTCGCGCAGGTACCGGGTCTGCCGGATCACGTCGTCGAGTTCGGGGAGCTTGCGCTCGGCCAGCGCGCGCCACTGCCGGGTGGCGCCCTGGTCCGCGCTGCTGTCGAGGAGCCCGCGGATCTCCGCCAGCGTGAAGCCCGCGCGCTGGGACATCCTGATCAGCGCGATGCGCCGCAGCGTGGCGGCGGGCCAGAGTCGCCGGCCGCCCTCGCGGCGCGCGGTGGGCAGGAGGCCCAGGCTCTCGTAGTAGCGCAGGGCGGAGGGGCGCAGGCCTGCCTGGCGGGCCAGTTCGCCGATGGCCACGTACCGCACACCGCATCACCCGCCCTCGGACCGGAGCCGTTCGACCCCACGTGTTGACTTCAAGCGCGCGTGAACCGCTTCGCTGGCCGCATGATCTCAGCACGTCCGTCCGGCCGGCCTCCCCGGGGGTACCGGTCAGTCCTCTGCACCCCCGGTCCGTTCCGCCGGCTGCTGCCCGCGCTCGCCGTGTCCGACCTCGGCGACGGCATGAGCACCGTCGCCGTGGCGTGGCTGGCGCTGCAGCTCGCCCCGCCCGGCGCGCCGGGGCCGTTCGTCGGGGCCGCCGTCGCCGTCCACGTCCTGCCGGGCGTGCTCGGTGCACTGCTGCTGGGCCGTTGGCTGCGCGGACGGCCCGCCGCGCGGCTGATCCGGGCGGACGCGTGGACCCGGGCGGTGTTCCTCGGCTGCGTCCCCCTCGCCTGGGCGCTGGGCGTGCTCGGCCCGGCGCTCTACCTCGCCCTGCTGGCCGGCTCGTCCCTCTTGCACGCCTGGGGCGGCAGCGCCAAGTACGCGCTGGTGGCCGAGACACTCCCGGGGGAACAGCGCCTGGCGGCCAACGCGCTGCTCGGTACGAGCGTCTCGGTGTCCACCGTCGCCGGCCCGGTACTCGCCGGGGCGCTGGCGGCGGTGGCCGCCCCGGCGTGGCTGATCGGCCTGGACGCGCTGTCCTTCGCCGTCCTGGCCGTCGGCGCCGGACGCCCGGGCGCGCCGGCCCCCGGGTACCTGCACGAGGTGGTCAACGGCGCGCTGGAACCGGCCGTCTCCATCCACCTCTACACGCCGGGCCTGACCGAGATGAACCAGTAC
>NZ_JBEYVJ010000235.1:0-11755 GCF_040643935.1 Kitasatospora sp. NPDC047058
CTCCCCGCACGCGCTGGCCGCCCGCCGGCGGGAGACCCTGCACGCCTTCCTGGACGTCGCGGCCGGCTTCGCCGACCTGGACGGCGACCCGGGCCACCCCGTCGGACCTGGTCCGACCGGGCCCTGCCGTGGCTATGATGATCCGCCTCACACCACGGCGCACCGCCGCGGGGTGGACCGAACGCGCCGGGCCATGCCCGCACCCCTGGAGGCCGCCGTGCCCGTTGCCGACACCGAAACCGCCCGCCCCCCGCGTCCGACCCGCGACGGCATCCCCGGCTGGTTCTTCAAGGTCGACCAGGAGGCCTTCGGGCACCTCCTCACCGCCCAGAGCGAGGCGGGCCGCACCGGCGACATCCTCGAACTGGGCACCTACCTCGGCCGCAGCGCCGTCCTCCTCGGCGACCACCTCCGGCCGGGCGAACAGCTCACCGTCTGCGACCTGTTCGACTCCGAGGCGGGCGACGCCGACAACGCCGCCGAGATGGCGATGTCCTACCGCAAGACGCTCACCCGGACGGCCTTCGAGGCCAACTACCTGACGTTCCACGACGAGTTGCCGGTGATCGTGCAGGCGCCCACCTCGGTGCTGGCCGACGGGCGGATCCCCGCCGGCAGCTGCCGCTTCGTCCACATCGACGCCTCCCACCTGTACGAGCACGTGGCCGGGGACATCGAGGTGGCCCGGGCGGCGCTCGCCGAGAACGGGCTGGTCGCGCTCGACGACTACCGCTCGGAGCACACCCCCGGCGTCTCGGCGGCGGTCTGGCAGGCGGTGTTCACCGGCGGGCTCAGGCCGGTCCTGCTCACCCCGATGAAGTTCTACGGGACGTGGGGGGACGCCGAGGCGGCGCAGCAGGTGCTGCTCGCCCGGGACTGGCGGGCCGAGGGCTTCACGGTCGACGAGGACACCATCGCGGGTGCCCGGGTGGTGCGGCTGAACACGGTGAAGCCCGCGCCGGCGGCACAGCGCCGCTCGGCCCCGCGGCGGCTCGCGCTGGACCTGCTGCCGCCGGTCGCCACGCGTGCCGCCCGGCAGGTCCTGCGGGAGCTGCGCGGGCGCCGGGCCGGGCGCTGAGCTGAGCGGGGCCGTGCGCGGTGGGGCCGTGCGCGGTGGGGCTTGGTCGGTCGGCTGTGTGGCGGCCTGGTCACCGGGTCGGCCCGCCTCACCGTCGGCTTCCCCGATGGCCCGGGAGGCGGGTGTGGGGGCTCGGTAGGCTGTCGCGGTGACCCCTACGACCGCGCCCTCCGCCGTCCCCCTCGCCCCGGCCGTCCCGCTCGCCCCGTCGGCCCGCCCGGGGCTGCGCGGATGAGCGCGTTCGTCCCGCCCGAGCCGCCGGAGTACGCCACCGCCTCGCCGCGCGAGCGTGGCGCACGGATCGTCACCGACGTGCTGGCGCCGGCCAATCTGGTCATCGGCCTGCTGCTGGCCGTCGGTGCGCACAGCACCGCGGGCTGGTCGGGGGCGGGCTGGGGCCTGCTGGCCGCGCTGTTCTGCGGAGTGATGCCGATCGGCATGATCGCCTTCGGCGTGCGGCGCGGCGCGCTCACCGACAAGCACATCCGGATCCGCCGCCAGCGCATGGTGCCGATGACCGCGAGCCTGCTGTCGGTAGTGGCGGGGCTGGCCCTGCTGCGCGTCCTGCACGCCCCGGCGGAGGTCGGCGCACTGGTGGTGGCGATGCTCGCCGGCCTGCTGTCGGCGCTGGCCGTGACGGTGTGGTGGCAGATCTCGATGCACAACGCGGTGGCGGGCGGGACCGCGATGATCCTGCTGCTGGTCTTCGGACCGGCGGTGCTCCCCCTCGCGGCGGCCCTGCCGGTGGCGGTCGGCTGGTCGCGGCTGGCGCTGAAGGCCCACACGCCGGCGCAGCTGCTCGCCGGAACGGCGCTCGGCGGCGTCTGCGCGCTGGTGTTCACCCTCCTGCGCTGAGCCGCACGCCGGGCAGGACCGTTCTGCTCCGCAGCGGCCCCGGGTAGGGTCACCGCGTCGGGGGTCGATCCGGGCGCGGAGGTGGGGCGTTGGAGTCGTCGGCACGACCGGGCGCGTCCTCCCTGCCCGGCGCATTACCGCCGCCGGGCGCTTCCTCCCTGCCCGACGCGGAGCAGCTGCCCGACGCGCTGCTCGGGCTCGCCGTTCCGTTCGAGGACGTCGAGGGCCTGCTCGCCGCGCGCCGCCGCGTGGCCCGGGACCACGGGCTGCGCGCCGAGTTCGAGGAGACCCTGAGCGCGCAGGCGGCGGCGGTCGGCACGGTCGGCTGTGCCTCCGGGCTGTGGGGTGGCTGGCCCGAGGGCTCCGACGGCACCGACTACCTCTCGGCGTTGCTGTTCGTGGCCCTCGCGCCGCACACCCGCGCGTACCACCGGTCGCTCGGCGTTCCCCCGGAGGTGACCCGGGCGACGCTCGCCGACCTCGGCCGCCACCTTGCCCTGAGCCGTCGGCGCGGCCGCTCCGGCGGTCTGCGCAACCCCTCCTGGCAGACCCTGCACTTCCGGGGCGAGCTGTTCCAGCTCGGCCGGCTCCAGTTCCAGCGCAAGCGGTTCACCGGGCCCGCTGACGAGGCCTCGGCCGCCGGGCCCGGCGCGTGGTTCCTCGAACTGCACGTCCCCGGCTGCTGCGGTCCGCTCTCCCCCGGGGCCTGCGACCGCTCCCTCGCCCTGGCCCGCGCGTTCTTCGCCCGGCACTTCCCCGCCGAGCCGTACCGGACGGCCCGCATCGGCTCCTGGCTGCTCGACCCCCAACTCGCCCGGTACCTCCCGGCGGACTCGAACATCGTCCGGTTCCAGCAGCGCTTCACCCCGCTCGACCCACCCGGCCTGCCCGGGCGTCCCGGGCGTCCCGAGGACGACGACCCCCTGGGCTTCGTCTTCGGCGACTCCCGCCGCCCCCTGGCGGGCCTGCCGCGCGACACCACCCTGCAACGCGCGCTGGTCGACCACCTCCTCGCGGGCGGCCACTGGTACGTGGTCGGCGGGTGGCTGCGGCTCTGAGCTCGCCCTTCCGGGCACAGCCGGTGGCGGGATGAACTGACACCCCGCCACCGGTTCTTCGTATGGACGTCGGACCAATATGCCCGCACGTCACTCACATGAGGGAACTTCCTTTAAAGATTTGCCCACGGAACATTAAAGGTCGCATAGTGAGAACGTCTCAGTTGGCCCTAGCAATAGCCAAGTGCAGGCAAAGTGACCCCCTTTCATGTGAGGAGAAGGCAGTGCTTCACGGGTACCCCGCGCCGGGCTACGGGCAGCGGCTCCGCGAGGAGATCGCAGCCCCGGGGACGACTCCGCTCATCGGCGTCTACGACATGTACTCCGCCTCCATCGCGGCCGAGCACTACAACGGAATGTTCGTCTCCGGCTTCGGTTTCGCCGCTTCCTATTACGGCCTGCCCGACATCGGCTTCATCGCCTGGCCGGACATGGTGGCCTTCGTCGAGCGGCTGCGCGGTGCCTTCCCGCAGCACCACCTGCTGGTCGACATCGACGACGGCTACGTCGATCCCGAGGTGGCCTGTCACGTGGTGCGCAGGCTGGAGCGGATCGGCGCCTCCGGCGTCATCCTCGAGGACCAGAAGCGCCCGCGCCGCTGCGGCCACGCCGACGGCAAGCAGGTGCTGCCGCTCGACGAATACCTGGAGAAGCTGGAGCAGGTGCTCGCCAACCGCACCGATCTCGTGGTCGTCGCCCGGACGGACGCCACCGAGGAGGAGGACATCCTGCGCCGCGCCAAGGCGCTCGCCGCCACCGACGCGGACGTCGTCCTGGTGGACGGGGTGCGCAGCGAGGAGTGGATCCGGCGGATCCGCGAGGTCGTCGGCGACAAGCCGCTGTTGTTCAACCAGATCGCCGGCGGCAAGTCCCCCCGGCTTTCGCTGTCGGAGCTGGCCGGCCTCGGCGTGGACGTCGCGATCTACAGCACGCCCTGCCTGTTCGCGGCACACCGGGCGATGGACGAGGCGCTGGCGGGGCTCAAGGTGGCCGACGGCCGGCTGCCGGCCGCCGCCGGGGAGCACCGTCAGATCGGTGTCCGCGAGTCCACCGAGCTGCTGGAGCGGAACATCGCCCACCCGCGGCTGCGCGAGGCGGTGCGGGCATGAGGTCGGCGCGGACCGTGGCCCGTTGGCGGGTGGCGGTCGCCGCGTTGGCCGGGGCCTGGGCGGTGTTCGGCGGCACCGTTGCGCCCGCAGCGGCGGGCGGTCTGGTTCCGGTGCTCGACACCGCGCACCTCACCCCGCTGGTCCAGGCCGACTCGGTGCTGGAGATCGACCGGACGGCCAATCTGCAGTTCGGCGGGGGCAGCGCGGGCAGCGACAACGAAGGTGGCGGCGTCCCAGAAGCGGACGACCCGCTGAGGGCCGCTCCCGCCGGACGGCCCGCCTCCGCCGCGGGCGGCCGCGGATGAGCGGCGGCCTTCGGCACCGGGCCCCTCCGCCACCGCAGCCGTCACCACCTCCGTCCTCACCGGAGGAGGGCGGTGGTACGGGCGAACGGCGCGAGGCCGGGCGATCCCGGCCTCGGGCGTGGCTGCGCGGCCTCGATCCGTACATGGCGGCGCTGCTCGGCACCGTCCTGCTCGCCGCGCTGCTGCCGGCCACCGGCGGGGCGGCCCGGGTGGCGGAGCGAGCCTGCGACCTCGCGGTCGGGCTGCTGTTCTTCCTCTACGGCGCCCGGCTCTCCACCCGTGAGACGCTGGCCGGCCTCCGGCACGTCCGCCTGCACGGGCTGGTGCTCTCCTGCACCTTCGTCCTCTTCCCCCTGCTCGGGCTCGCCACCGCCGCTCTGACGCCCGTTCCGCTCACCGAGCAGCTGCGGACCGGCGTGCTGTTCCTCTGCCTGGTGCCGTCGACGGTGCAGTCCTCGGTGGCACTCACCGGCGCCGCCCGGGGCAACGTGCCGGCCGCGATCTGTGCGGGGACGTACTCCAGCCTGGCCGGCCTGGCGCTCACACCGCTGCTGGCCGCCTGGCTGCTCGGTGCAGAGGCCGCCCTCTCCCCCGGCGGCCTGACCCGGATCGGCCTGCAACTGCTGGCGCCGTTCCTCGCCGGCCAGTTGCTGCGACCACGGCTCGCCGGGTTCCTGGACCGGCACAAGCGGCGGCTCACCCCGGTGGACCGCGGTTCGATCCTGCTCGTCGTCTACACGGCCTTCAGCGCAGCGGTGGCCCAGGGCATCTGGAGCAGCGCGACACCCGGCGCGTTGCTCGGCCTGCTGGCCGTCCTGCTCGCCCTGCTCGTGGCTGCTCTCGTCTTCGCCCGGCTCGGCGCCCGGTTCCTGGGCCTGGACCGGGAGTCCGGCATCGCGGCCGTGCTCTGCGGCTCGCAGAAGAGCCTGGCGAACGGCCTGCCCATGGCCACCGTGCTGTTCGGGCCGGAGGCCGGGTTGCTGGTGCTGCCGCTGATGGCGTACCACCAGCTCCAGCTGATCGCCGGAACGTTCCTGTCCGGCCACTGGTCCCGCGCCCCCGACGGCCAGGAGCCCCCAGCGGCCGAGGGCGAGCCGACGGGACCACAGTCCGTTCGGCTCAGGATTCCGGGGGCGGACGCGTAGCCCTCTTGCTGCTGCGGTGACCGGTGGTCAGAGTGCCAGGGTGCTCCAGCCCTGGGTGATCTGGTCGTGCAGGTCGCCCGGGGCGGGGTGGGCGGTGAGCAGGTCCAGCAGGGCTGCGCCGTCGGCGGGGCGGCCCGCCGGGTCGGCGGTGAGCGCACGCGCCACGACGGCGGCCAACGCCGGGTCCAACGCCCGCACCGCGGCAAGTGCCGCAGGCTCCGGACCGGTGTCCACGATCCGCCGGATCACCGCACCGGTACTGGTCGCCGCGAACGGACTCGCACCGTGCGCGGCGCAGACCACGCAGCAGGCCCAGGCCCAGACGTCGGCGGCCGTGCCGACCCGCTCGTCACCGAACTGCTCGGGCGCCATGTAGGTCAGGGTGCCCGGCCCGCCGCCGGCCAGGGTGAGCCGGGTGCCGTCCACCAGCGCGGCGATGCCGAAGTCGAGCAGGCGCGGCCCGGCGGTGGTGAGCATGATGTTGGCCGGCTTGAGGTCCCGGTGGACCAGCCCGAGCCGGTGCACCCCGGCCAGGGCCACCGCCAGCGCGAGCGCCAACGCCCGCAGCGCCCCGGCCGAGCCCAGCGGCCCCTGTTCCCGCAGGTGGGCGTCCAGGGGTCGGCCGTCCAGCAGCTCCATCACCAGGTACGGCCGCCCGCCGTCCACCCCGCCGTCGAGCACCCGCGCGGTGTAGGCGCCGTCGACCATGCCCAGCACCTCCGCCTCACGCTCGAAACGAAGCAACAGCTCGGCATTGTCCAGCAGTTCGGGGTTGATGGTCTTCAGTGCCACCTGCGTCGCCGCACCCTCGCGCCGCGCCAGGTACACCGTCCCCATCCCACCCGACCCGATCCGCCCCAACAACCGGTACCCACCGATCACCGGCAACTCACCCTGACGCAACGGCTGATGGCCGACCGCCGGAACGGCCGCCGTCGCCGCTGCCACCGGCGCACCAGGTGCCGCCGACGGCGGGACGTACACCGGAGACGGCGGGCCCGCCAACGGCGCGTACGACAAAGGCGGTTGGACGGGCGAAGCGACGACGGCGGCATCGCGGAGCCGCCGTCGTCGTCGCCCGAAGCCTACGGAAACCGCCCACACCAGCAGGACGATGACAAGGACCAGGCCGAGCAGGACCACCAAGCTCATGCGGCCAGCGTAGGGCTCGTCCGATGCTCCCCGCCAGGTACGCGACGCTCCCGCGACCGACAGCCGGAGGCGCCCCGTCCTGCGCCCTGCGGTGCGCGCGCCCGACCGTCGCCGCGCGCCCGATCCCCCCGGGTCGTCAGATACGCCCTGCCGCACCGGGGTGGTGGACGAAGCGGTACGTCGCCCGCTCCAGCTCGGTGATCTCGACGCCGATCGCGGCGGGGACGGTGAGACACGACTCCAGGAGGGCGAGTACCCGGGCGGTCAGTTCGGCGCGCTGGTCGAGGCTGCGGCCGGCCAGCATCTTGATCTCCACCAGCACCACCGCCTGCCCCGTCGTCCCGTCGCCCACCGTGTACTGCGCGGCCGGGCGGAAGACGGTCTTGCAGTCCGCCACGGTGGTGTCGATCACTTCGGTGATCAGCTGGTGCACCTCCTTGACGAAGCCGGCGCGGTCGAAGTCGAGATCGGCCGAGTGGTCGACCAGGATCTGCGGCACGGGAACCTCCCGGAGACAGGGCCCGCCGGGGGCCCGGTAGGCGGCGTCCGCGACGTTACCGCGCCCACCCGGCGGCTCGGCGAACACCCCCGGATAAGCGCTCTGTGACCTGGCATCACCTGCGACTTCTCCGGAACGCCGGATGCCGTCAACGGACGGCGAGCCAAGTGACAAGTGGCCGTGGGCTTTCCCCGGCACAGCACCGCTCGGATGAGCACCGCACCTTCGGTCACGGTTCACTGCTGCCCGCAGGACGTCCATCCAGCACGGCCGAGAAGATCTGCTGCAACCATCCGCACGTTCGGGTTCTCGTCCTGCAGCAGCTCGCGGGCCGCCGACCCGTAGGTGGTCTCGTCGTTGCTGACCTGGAGCAGGTGGACCAGGGCTCGACGTCGAACCCAGTGGTCCGGATCCGTGAGCGCCGACGCCAGTACCCGGGCGGCATCGCTGTCGAGCTCGGCCAGGGTCCGTGCCGCGTCCATCCGCACTCCCCGGTCGGGGTCGGCCGCCAGCGCCTGGACCAGCGCGTCCCGGGCACGATCGGTCAGGGGCCGGCGCCCGCCCAAGGTGTAGACGGCGGCTCGTCGTTCGCCGGGGGAACCCGAGGTGGTCAGGGTGTCGATGAGGTCCTCGGAACTGCCGCGTCCCTGGTCGCGGAAGTCGGGGACGAGCTCACCCTCCGGCAGCGTGTCGAGCCAATGCTCGTACCAGGCCAGGAAGTCCGGCTGGGGATGGAAGACCGGAGGTTCGGCATGGTCTCCGAGGTTGGCGTCGAGGAGTCGGCCCCGGGCGGGTCCCG
The DNA here is from genome assembly GCF_040643935.1 of Kitasatospora sp. NPDC047058. Lineage (NCBI taxonomy): Bacteria > Bacillati > Actinomycetota > Actinomycetes > Kitasatosporales > Streptomycetaceae > Kitasatospora > Kitasatospora sp. NPDC047058. The sequence continues at coordinate 8,001 of NZ_JBEYVJ010000235.1, forward strand.
AGATGACCAGCAGCGTCATCTCCAGGCAGCCGCGATGGACGACGGTGTGGGTGCCGGCGTACGGGTTGTCGTGCTCGCCACGGAGCCGAGCCCAATCAGTGGCGACGGAGTCGGTTGGCTCCAGGGCGAAGGCACGCCCAAGTCGCTGGCCGGCGCTGGGGATGTCGTGGGCGGACCAACGGGTCAGCGGGAGCAGTCCGCAGTCGGGGCCGACGCCCCCGTTGCCGATCTCGCGCAGGAACGTGCGATAGCCACCGGGAAGACGGACGCCGTGTCCTGTCTCGTAGGCGACCACGCGTTCCTCGCTGAGGGGGGCGCCCAGGCGGTCGCCACCGGGCGCCCGTACGAAGGTCCGCGGGCGAGGAACGGGTTCCGTACAGGCAGCGGCCAGTTTGGATCGGATACGGGCGACGATGTCGTCCATGGATGCTTCTTCCAAGGGGTGGCTTCACCTCATGGGAGGCCACATTCGCCGACATCCTAGGCGAAGGAGATCCCCGGGCAAGATCCAACCCTCGTGGCGTTCCTGGAAGCCGGTCCCACCCGGTCAGCCGCCGTCGTAGTCCGTGGCCGCCAGCAGCGCCAGCCGACGACGGTCGGGGGTGAGCGTCAGGATGCCGAGGTCCATCGCGTACCCGTTGAACCAGTCGGTGGCCGCCTCGAAGCCGTACCAGGCGCACTCCTCGGCGCGCCGTGCCACCTCCGCCGCCGGCGCCCCCTCGGGCGCACCGGACAGCGCCGCCAGCGAACGCCAGGCGGCCAACCGCCCGTACGCGCCGTACCACCACGTGTCGTCACGGCCGCCGCCGGTGGACGCCGCGCCGAAGAGCCGGCTCCAGGCCTCCCCCGGTGAGCCCGTGACGACCACGAGGTGCCCGGGCGCTGCCGATCCGGCCAGGCAGTCGAGCGGCAGTGAGGCCAGCAGCGGGTGCAGGGCGGCAGGGCCGACCGGCCGGTCCGCGAGGTGGACCGCCGACTCGACCCGCCCGTTGAAGCGCCCGGCCCAGCGCTCGACGGCCGCAATAAGGCCGGGCCCGGCAGCGCTCCGGCGGGCGGGCGGGGCGGCAGCCGGGTCGCCGCCCGACGGCAGGCGGTCCCCCTCCGGCAGTCCGTACCGCACGCCGTACGCGGCCCCGCCGCGGTGGTAGCGCGGCAGCTCCGGCCGGCCCTCCAGCGGCGCGAGCGACCAGGGCAGCCAGGCGAGCGGGTGCCCGGCCCAGAACGGCGACCGCGCCGCCCAGTCCACCACCTCGGGCTGCTCCGCGACCGGTGCGCCGCGGAGCACCAGCTCGTGGATCAGGCACGCCCGCAGCTCGTCCGGCGCGTCCTCGTAGGGCCGGCCCGGGGTGAACAGCACGGCCAGGTCCGCCACCGCGTGCTCGGCGGCCAGCACGGCCGCCGCCCGGCGCACCGGCTGCCCGCTGCGCAACCGCGTGGCCAGGCCCAGTCGCAGCGCGTGCGCGATGTTCGCGCGGCCGGGTGTGGTGACGATGTCCCACAGGACGCGGTCGAAGAGGTACCGGTGCTCGGCATCCCCCTCACCGGAGCCGTACCGGGCGTGCAGGGCGGCACCGAAGGCCGCCAGGTACGCCGTGTCACCGCGCTCCAGGTGCTCGTCCAGGAGCCGGCACACGTCCCCCACGAACTCCTGACCGGCCAACCGGTCCACGATCTGCCCGATCCCATCCGCCATACGGGTGAGCCTAGTGGTGTGACCACGCATGAGCGCAGCGGTGGCGAACCGAAGTACTTGACCCACGCGCGTCCGGCCCTCGATCCGCGACTCGCCCATGGCTGTCCGGTAGCCGCTGGTCGAGTCGGCGAGCGAGAGAGCCGGCGGCGACCAGCAGACCGCGCTCGATATCCAGGCGACTCCGACCTGGCAGGTGTGGCAGCCTGCGGGCATGCCGGATCTGCGCGAACACGCAGGCGTCCACTACGCCATCCAGTCCCACTACGCCCTGCCTGACGACGCCTGGACCTTGGAGTTGAGCGAGGCCGTTCCGGCGCCCGCAGAATGGGCCGACGTTCCCGACGCGCCGACGCACATGCACGGGGTGGCCTTCGTGGCCGCGTTCATCCCCGACGAGGATCCGGATCTGGAGCCGACCGTCCACATCCACAGCCATGACGAGCACGTCATCCCGTACGAGATCATGCGCTGGTTCATGGAGCAGGTCGCCGAGCAGGTGGAGCGGTGCCGGGCCGCGCTGGCGCCAGGGGGTCCTGAGGCCGTGGGATGATCTTGCGGGTGACCAAGTGTGATCACGACGTCGAAGCCGTCCTGATCCGTTGTCAACGCGGCCGCCGACAGCGACCTCGTCCGGGCCATCGCGGTCCTTGCGCGGGCCCGGCAGGACGCCACCCGGACCCCCAGCAGATCGCCGAGCAGCTCCTTTCCCTGCTCCGAGAGCCTTCCCTGAGGGGAGCTTCGCCGCACAGGCAGCCGCGGCCTGATCCGTCGGGCCGGCTACCGGACGACACGGATATCCGGCAACGCCGAGTCGTCCGCACCTTCCCGGGCCAGAGCCTGTTGAGCGAGCTCGCGCGCACGGATCCACCCTGCATCGCCGGCCAGCGCCGCGATTGCCCACCGGTTCGAGGACTTGTCGATGGTCATCTGCTCGAAGATCGAATCGATCGCCCGCAGGTCAGGCAGTGCGTCACTACTGAGGAGTCCGGCCTCCACAAGGCCCTCGGCCAAGCGACAGGCGTGTTCGAAGTCGAGAGCGATCTCGTCCGTCACGACACCGTGCCTCTCCAGCCATGCCGCCTGAGCCCGCGCAGGTGCAGCTACGACGGCGAGTGCCTCCATGAGCAGGCGGTGGTGCCAGGATGGTTCAGGAGTCTCCACGTCCAGATCATCGCACCGGATCTGACGCACGATCCGTCGCCAGGTGGTCATCGACGCCCGCACCCGGCTGGTCGTCGCGGTCGGCAGGCGGCGAGCTCACCGGGTGGCAGACCGAGCGCAACCGAGCGACCTTCGCCCGGATGAAGTCCTGGAAGATCCTCCGCACGGCCGCCTCAAGCGACGGCGTCCACCCGCCATGCTCCGCATCGCCCGCCTGCACAGCCTCCTCCTGGCCGCGTGAGCCCCCCAAGGCGACGCCCCACTCTGGCCCGTCGAAGATCAGCTCTTAGCATCTCCTGCCGTGAGCGATTCGAAGCACGTCATCGACTGGTTGCAGGACTGGTACGCCGCGCAGTGCAACGGCGACTGGGAGCACGAATGGGGCGTGAAGATCAACACGCTCGACAACCCCGGCCGGAGCGTCACCATCGACCTGGAGGAGACGGACCTGGAGGATCGGGAGCACCCCCGCCAGAACGTCAACCGCAGCACACACGACTGGGTCTGGGTGTGGACCTCCGAGAAGGTGTTTCACGCCGCGTGCGGCCCCGGCAACCTCACCGAGGCCCTCACGATGTTCCGCTCCTGGGCAACCTCGAACGCTCCCGGATCAGCCGGGTAACCCACGCCCCGGTCCGCGAACCGATGTGGTCGTCGCCCTGATGCCGAGTCACACTGTCGCGCGAACCGCGAGTGCGCGGGTGAGGCCTCGGCGCAGGCGGGCCGAGGCGCCCGGTAGCTTCCCGAGCGCCTCGATGCGGTCCGCGGCCACAGCATTGCGGGCGGCCAGGGCGAGGGCGGCCGCGTAGGGGCGGTGACCGTCCGCCAGCTGTCGCGCCACCGCCTCGACCACCCGGTCCAGGCGGGCGCCGACGGTGGCGGGGTGTTCGGCGAGCAGCAG